>DASVZW010000131.1:0-4775 GCA_036391475.1 Patescibacteria group bacterium
AATAACTCACCCCAAAAAAAAGGAGAGAAGATGACCGGATCACAGAACTCAGTAGTGGTAGTGAACAACCTGAATGAGGCACCGGCGGCTTTGGCTGCCGTGACCCATGCAGGTCTTGATGACATCCAGAACGATGAAGTAACTCTCGTCCTGCGGATCATTGACGAAACCGGCTCAATGCAACCTTATGCGAATGAGGTGGAACTGGCCGACAGGGAAATGATCACCGCCTTGAAAAATTCTAAGGCAGCGGACGAAATCCTAATGAGCACCTGGCTATTTAATACCAGCTTCAAAGTGCTCCACGGTTTCGTGCCTCTTGATGACGTCACTCCCTTGGCCGGCATCTACCGCCCCGACAATCAGACCGCCCTCTACAGCGCGGTCTACGCGGCCCTGACAGATGTTAACGCCGGTGTTGTATCGTATGCGGAAAATCTGCGAGGAAGCGGTATCCGGGTCAAGGTAGTGGTGGTAGCCTTCTCCGACGGAGAAGACAACTATAGCCACCGGCAGAAGGTCGACCCGAGCATGATCAAAACCGTGGTCGCCGATCTCCTCAAACAGGAAAACTACCTGTTCAGCCTGGTAGCCTTCGGAACAGGCTTCGCAAAAACAGCAGCGGCCGACATGGGCTTCCCAAATATTCTGGAAAGCAACTCCCAGCCAGGAGACATCCGCCGGGCTATGGGGACAGTGTCCAAATCGATCGTGCGGGCGTCCCAGACGACCGTAGGCTCAAATAATTTCTTTGCTTAATATTTTTTCCTCACGGGAGTCTATTTGACTCCCGTTTTTTTTGGTTAATTCGCATGAAAGAACTGACCAATGAAAAAACCGATGAGAGCAGCACCCAAACCGATCAAAAGCATCTGAAGTCCACTTTTCCACCAACTACCCACCAAACTTTTGGCTTCGGCAGCACCAACAAAAAATAGTGTTATACCACTAATAATTAAACTAAGATACAAGGCGGTTGACCCTTGAAAAATAAAGTATGGAAGAACAGGGACCAAGGAACCGACAATGGTGGCAGCACCAACAACAAAAGAAGACTTTAATAAATTTTTGGTAAAAACAGGTTGAAGATTGAGTTCATCTTCCATCATGATCTTCAGCCAAATGTCTTTCTCCGAAGAAATCTTTTTTACTACTTCTTTAAGAAATTTTCCCCGGAAGCCTTTGTTGTAGAAAATCCAATAAATCTCATCTTTTTCTTCTTGCGGTCTCTCTTTTATCTCTTTATTTTCTTTGCTCTCCTCAAAAAGATAAAAGTCCCTTTGGGCTAAGGTAGAAGTGTAATTTACCGCCCCCATGGAGACAGCCTCAGCAAAGGCCGCAGCGAGAGAAGCAGCGACAATAATGTGATGCTGGCCGCTGGCAGCAGTAATACCCAGGATTATGCCAAGGACATTGACCAGACCGTCCTGACCTCCGAGAATTACCTCTCTAAACCAGGGAGAGGAAGTTTTTTTTAGATCATTTGGGTAAACAATAGGTTTAATCATAGCTAGTTTAATATTACTATAACCCCGGTGACCGGTTTCACTATTATAGGTTGATTTTGGAGTATATATAGGTTAGAATATCTCAGTAAATCAAGTACTTTAAATCTCTGAGGAGGAATTGATGGAAAAAGCTAGCTTGTTTTCGAGCCTGCCGATAGTTGCTGCTTTGGAAATGGCCACCCAGGTGATCAAATCGCCAGAAGGAAAGCTTATTTGGCATTCTAAAGGAGCAGATTACGTTTTACAAACCCAGTTGACTGACAACTGGGACAAGATGAGGAACCTGCTTCAGGTTTACCGCAGGCTGGATCAGGATCAGCCCACTCAAAAGAGGCTGGTTCTGGCCGAGATCGCTAAGGAGGCCAAGACAATAAATGAATTCATGGCCAGAAACGGCTTCCCGGGCATCAAATTGACCGAGCTTTTTGACCCGAATGCTTTCTATGTAGGGGGTATCTACCGAGAAGGTGGAAACCACCGATCCAGGGGCACAAAGGGTTATGAGGTTCTCGGCCGGTATAAAGCCTTTCGGGTGACTTCCGATGGTGGAGTAAGGGTTCACGCATACCAAGATAGATTGATCCTTGAGGTCCCTAACGCCGGAGGTTTCAGCCTCCTAATCACCGCTCAGGAGAAACCGGTCGAGAAGTTTGACCAGCTACTCATGTGGGAGCAGATCTTAACCGGTATGAAACCAACGGGCAGTGTGAACGCCGTTTTGCCACAATGGAAGTTCAAGGGGCTGAAGATTGACGTTTCCGGCCTCCAAGGCTTGTGGACTCCTGATGAAGACCAGGGACCAAACTGGTTCATCGCACAGGCGCTGATGCAGGCAGACTGCACACTTGGCTGGGATGGAACCTTCTTTAAATCCGGATTTGCGGCTTCCATGACACGCGAGTGTTTTATGATGCCGCGGCGACCGGAACCGGGAGATTTTGTGGTTGAATGGCCGCTCTGTTTTGCTTACGCCCGCAGAGGCCAGTTGTGGCCATCGGCCACCGGTTATGTTCCGGTGTCCGATTTCTCCCTGGAAGATGTTTCGATGCGAGGAGAAGATTAATTGACCGATGCCCGCCTAAATGGCGGGCTTTTTTATGATCATAAAAAGTTATCGGTAATTATCTCTCCGGAAGATATGAGAGAAATGAAGCACCCAAACCAACCAGGAACAAAAGCATAATCAAAAGCATCCCCAGTATGGGCAAAATTGTTAGTAACCCGACAATCAAACATCCAACAAATGCAGCAAGATAGATCGAGTAGGGCTTTCCCTTGTACATTTTTTCTGTCAATGTCATACCTACCCACAAGGTAGGATACAAGGAAGAAACGAACAAGGTGATCATGTAGAGCAGGAAGATCACTAGTGCGATCGGCATACCAACTATGGTGGCGCAAAGAATAAATAAGGCAATTGGGGCAACAATGAGGACCGCTAATCCTATCAGACCCGAGACCACCGGCTTCTCTTTAATGATGGAGAGAACTTTATTGGTATGCGGACGGCTAAAATAAATCAAAACAAAGGTCAGCAGAGTAAAGGAAATAATCCCCATGATCTTTCCAAAAATTTCCAGACTAGGTTTGACTGCATTGATCTTGGTTTCGACTTCTTGACGGACATCTGGGACATTGGGCTTAACCAGCTCATGTTTGGTGACAGTACCTTTGACGCTCTTAGGATCGACATTTACCAGTGAAGCAGTATCTTTTGGATCAACGAAATAATCGATATTGCCACCGACTTTAGCGGCGCCGGTAACCTGCATATTATTGACGATAACGACGGCATTTCTAAGTAAAGAACCGGTAACCACGATGTTTTGACCGGCACCGGTAAGGTCGCGACCGGCAATGCCATTTAGATCAATGACTTGGGCACCAAAAATAATGTCTCCTTTTATATTAGACTTTGGACCAAAAGTTAGTTGCTGAGTGAGTACATCAACGTTTCTGGAAACAGTTCCTTCAATGTTGATTGATTGAGAAGCCAGACGGACATCTCCGTCGACGTTGCCGGTAATTTTTATTGTTTGACCGGCACAAAGAACATCACCTTTTACATTTCCAGTAATGGTAATATTCTGCCCAGCACAAAAAAGGTCTCCGTTCAAAGACCCATCAAAATTAATGTTGTTACCGGAAAGGAAAATTGTTTCGTCGATTTTTTGATCCTTGGAAAAGGAAATATCGGAACCGGTCTTAAATTGGACAGCTAACGCAGGTTTTGCACTAAGAAATAACAAAGCCCCCAGAATGAGAACAACAATTTTTTTCATAGTCTTAGTAATTATTATTACTTATTTTTTTATATCACAAACAAGATTATGTTGCTTTGAGGTTTTCGGCGACCAAGGAATAATACTTGTGACAGTCTTCGATGCCGTATTCGTCATCAGGTATGACCGTAAGATTGAATACCTCCTCTTTTTCGACCGGATTTTCCCCCTCGTTGGTACTGACCAAGTTTATTCCCTCTATTATCAAGGTAAAGTTGTGGGTTTGAACAGGATTGTCTTTTTGAGAGGTAGTAATCTCTACTCTGCCTACAATACTTTTGAATGGTTCATTAGGGTGATTTTCAAAATCTTGAGCAAGTAGATTAGGTTCAGAAGTTACAAGCTTGTCCCCCATGGGTTTATCGGCAAACCGGAAACCGGTGGCAACAATTTCGCCAGTTGAATTTAGTCCAATTAATTTGCGGAGAGTGTCACTGGACAGATCGTGGAGAACCAGCTCTCCTTTTTTAAAGACTTCCACCGATTGTTCATCCAACCAGTGTCTTTCACTTAGGACGTCTTTTAGCTCGAGAATTGATTTGTCGGGAAAACTTTCAATAGGGCTTCCGGTATCGGCGAGAGAAGGAGTTTCGTTTGCCGGAGTCAGATCTTTTTCGGGAATTGGCGGCTGCCCTTGAGTCAGTGTTTCCGAGGCAACTATTTCCATATATTCATCTTAAGGGTTAAGAGAAATAGGCGCAAGTTCATTTGTAGACACATTATCCAACTTTGGTTGACCGTAGTCATAAATAGTGACCGGGAAGTGGTTAACCGAAATCAAATCTTTGCCCTGGAAATTTAGTCGAATTATCATACCTTTTTCCGTTTCTGTAGACCACATTTGATCAAAAACCAGGTTGCCTAATGAGTAATATATGTGTTTATTTTTATAAATCTCTTCGGTTTGAATCCAGTGCGGATGATTGCCGATAACGACGTCGGCACCGGAATCTACCGCCAAATGGGCGGTGGCCACTTGTTTTTG
>DASVZW010000132.1:0-2966 GCA_036391475.1 Patescibacteria group bacterium
CTCCTTCCGTCAAACTCAGTCTTGGCACCATCTAAACTAGTCGCAAAATTAGTTGATCACAAAAGCCCGCTTAACCGCGGGCTTTTGTTTTTTTCCAAGCCATTTATCTATGAAGAAAAGATCGCGCAAAGCAAAATTGCCTGGTTTCCATGTATTCTCATGGAAAATTTTGCTGAAAGTCAGGACAGGTTTGGCGCAGGCCAAACAGTGTCCGTTTTTCTGAAGAGATGAAGGCGGAGAAAAAAACAAATTAGTTGCCTTCCTAAAGCCCATAAGATAAAATACGCCTCATCAGTACTTTTACAAGTGGAGGTGTCTTATGACTCCCAAAAATATTCTGTTCGGCTTCTTTACCGTCTTGATCCTAATGTTCGGCTTTTACCTTCTAAAACAACCACCAACTCTAGCCAAGACACCGGCTGCCTTAAACGAAGACTACGTCCTCGACGAATCGACTGGCATTACCGACTTTACCGTCTCATTTGAAAATGAAAGCATCTCGTCAGTCGCTCTTCAACCAACCCCCATTAACGTCGAGGAACAAAAAGACGAACCGGTCCTTAGAGTAGAAAAAATAGCTGCCACCAATTTGGATGGCTTTAAACAAATCTACTCGGGTATTTTTTATAAAAAATCCGGAAGCGTAGCTATCGTCCGGGTTGATCTCAATAATCCAGATGTCCGCTTCTTCGTTAATCCTTCAAACGGCACTATGACAGTCTGCAACTATATTCGTAAATATGGTTTGTCTTTAGCCACTAACGGCAGCGGATTTAATATGAACACCGGAATACCCGGACCGTTCGCTATGTCCAATGGAGAAATTTACTCGTCAGATAGAAAGTCGGGTATCTCTCTTTTTATTACCGGCGACAATCATGTCATTTTTGCACCCGACAACCAAATTCCGAATAATGCAAAATTTGCGGTATCTGGTTTTAATCGGATCGTCCAAAATGGTCAGATGTTGGATCAATTCCATCCTGGCCATCAAGGTTACAAAGCTGGTTATGGTTATCTAAAACGTCGTACTAGTATTGGTATTTCCGGCAGTTGGCTGAATGTAGTGTTATTTGATTCGCCAATTACCATCACCGACGAAGGTCAGTATCACTTGGACACATTTCCCGGTACTGAGCACGTTTACAACATGGATGGCGGTGGATCTACTAATGCTTGCACCGCCGATTATGGTTCCTTGGTATCCGAGACCGGCCGTCCGGTCGCCAACATTTTTGGAATATATTCTTCTCCGGTCAAGTAATCTTTACAACTAAAGGAGTATTAGGTAATGAACAAAAAGAACATCCTTTTCGCCGCTCTCGCTGCCGTCATTCTTGTGGTAGTGGGTATTATGTTGTTCTCGGGTAATGTTCTGACCGCGCAGGCCCAAAGGTCCAATACCCAAAACACTGCAAGCCAGGCCAAAAACACAACTGATTTCGTCACCGATGGTGTCTTCACCGCCGATGATGTCACCGAATGGTCACCCCTGCCGGATCACAACACCTATTTGTCGGTCGATCAATACGCCGGCTACTGCAAACAGCTTCAAAGCTCCGGGCGCTATAGCAAGAACGTTTATACCAATGCCTTTCTCTCCATGAAACGCTACATCGCACAGGAAGAGGTCCCCGTTTACGACAAATTCCTCAAAGATGCTCCGACCTCGAGCGATCCGCACACCATCGTCATGAACACCATCGCCAGCAATTGGAAAGATCATCCCGAACTGAACCAGGAAGGCGACATGATCATGTCCATCGTCGCCGCTTGTAAATAACCTTACCTAACCCGCCTTAACCGGCGGGTTTTTTAATGGCAAAAACGTAATCCTTCGTTGTTGACCATCTTTCTTTATGAATTTTCATTAAATTTCAAAGCCCTTAGTCTATAAGGGAAAGATCGCGCAAGGCGAAAAAGCAGGGTTTTCTTGTATCAAGAAATTTTTCGCCGAAAGTCAGGACGGATTTCACGCTGGTGAAATAGCGTCCGTTTTCCCGAATAGACGAGGGCGACAAGAAATTTAAGACCAAAATTCACACCGATAACTCATAAGTTGCTTTACCCAATTTTATAAGATAAAATATAGCTCGGTTTTAAGCACATTGCTAACCGGAAGAAGACCTCTCCCTTCGGGAAGGTCTTTTTGACCATTTATCGCCCTTTTACAAGTAAATAAAGAATTAAACTTACTCAAAATTAGGAGGAGTAATGTCCAAACACGCTCGCTTTTTAGCTTTATTGGTGTGGGGCATTATTCTTGCCCTACTGATTATCTCCTTGCCGAACCAGGTGGTTCGCGCGGATGATGGATCCAATTCTTGCCAGTTTCAGCCCATGGCTACCGACCGCACCCCCACTCTCGACAACATCCTCAAAGTCGCCAGAGGTGGCAGTAACTTGACTTGGGACAACACCTATATCGGCCTTCACCGCTGGACTTACAGCCAATGGCCGGGTGTTGACTACGTAGTCGAGACTACTGTTGCCTTCAAAAGTGGTGGCCGGGTGAGTTGGGTTGGTTGGGATGGAGCCGGTGGTGGCCACAGCATCATGATCGATGGTACGGGTCCTTGTAAAGGTTGGCGCTTGTTTTACGGCCACCTGAACTACGACGCTACCACCAAATTCAAAGTTGGTGACACCGTTGGACCGGACGACGTTATCGGCAAACCCGGTTGCTCAGGTTTTGAAAGTTACTGCACCACCAATGGTGGCAGCATTCCACCTCACAACCATGTCATCTTAGGCTACTGGCAAAACATCTTTCATTTCGATGATGGAACCCAAATAGCCCAAGTAAAAGGCTACTGGTTTATTCACCCCACCAGGGTTGAGGGTAATTCAACGGCCGTCAAACAGCCTGAGAACAACTCTCAAAAACCTAAAGTGAATATTCCGGACACTAATACCGAGCCTACCGAATTCACCACCGACATGCCTATGCCGGACGTGAGTCCTTA
>DASVZW010000133.1:0-4450 GCA_036391475.1 Patescibacteria group bacterium
GAATCGGCTTTGAAGACCACCCAGGTATTCATAACCTTGGGGTTCATCGGACAGGTCTCTTAAAACCCAATCGGCAGCAATATCTCTTAACTCGTCTTCGGGGGTGATCTTTAAGTCTTTCTTCTTTAGATCGGCTGACCAGCCGATCAAGGAAGCTACGAAATCGGGGTCTTCTTCGGCCTTGTCTTTCATGACCCGGGTAACTTCGGACCAGGGGGTTTTGTATTCTGACCAACTGGAAGTCTCTTCTCTTAGGATTTTTTCAATTAACCTCTCTCCACTTTCTTCTTGTCGCGTTTCTGAATCGTACATGTCTACCAATGTAGCATCACCGAAAGCCTGCTGTCTAGCATCAGACCTATATGTTTCGATCATGCCTCTCATTTTATCCCGCTGTAGGTTCCAATGTCAACCTCTATAGGTTTTGTGGACTCGGTTGGTATTGCACCAACTTCTCTCCTTTCGGAGTGTTTTAACTTTATATAACTACAAGCCCTAAAAATTACATCTTATAAAATCTAGTAATTGGGATTTAGCAAATCCTGGAGGATTATTATCGGTATTAATTGTAAGAATTTTTCTCGAGTTATTCTGCATAATGCCCAGCATTTCTTCTTCTTCAGCCAGATATTTAGATATTCTGTTAGCATAATGGGCCATTGTCTCTAATCTTCCACTGTTATCTCTTCCAACAATTCTTTGTATTGCTTTTTCAGGATCTATCTGAAGATGAAGTACCAAATCCAAATCCATTTCATTTCTGAACGCCCAGTCAGTAAGGATTTTCGCTTCGTCCACCTTTCTAGGTATACCATCCAACACAAAACCCATATTATTAGCTCTGGCCGTCAGCAAATAAGGCGAAATAATATCCATCACGAAATCTGCCGGCCACGGCTCACTGGTTTGAAATTTTTCTCGTATCGCTTTTGCCAACGGGGCTTCAGTAGCCAATGCAAAACGAGTTATATCTCCCAGCGATAAATAATTAGGCTTTATCGACAAACTATTCATTAGCGAAGACTTTCCCGAACCAGGCAAACCGATGATCACCACATTAAGCTTCACAAATTTATTCTCCGATTCCGTTGATTTTATGAGTTCATTCATCATGTTTTGGAAATATTATTGGCATTGGGTCTGTTTCAAATTTCATTCCGGAATAGACCTGGGCGCGTTCCAACATCGTCGGGGTATAAATCATTATTGAATTTGGCATAGCGTATCTGATAGTATTTCCAACCAAAGCCTCACTTGACGCAATGATCTCCGAACGGTTCAATATCTGTTCTTTTGTCCAACCAAACAATTCGTAAAACTTTGCTCCTCTTTCAATTATCCTATCTAATGTTTGTTTTGGTACTGGTAACGGATCTGTCTTTATTCCATGATAACCAATACTGTCAAATAAACTAGGAAAAATTTCACTAAGTAATTCAAATTTCATTCCTTTTGGAATGTGTTTTTTTAGATTTTCAATATTTATCTTCAGATCTCCGATTTCGTTCAAAGACTTCTCGGATTGTTCTATGGCTATATCAAAAAAAATACCTCTTGGTTCTTTGCAGGGGATACCTAATTCTGTTGTTTTTAATACGATTTTTTCAAGTGTTTTTATTCCCCACAAAGACGTGTTCCCTACATCATCTGTTCTAAATCCATGAACACCTACCCCTTTTTTATAAGAAGGGCAAAACAATACATAAAATTCAATTGGATAAATTTCGGATGCTTTTGAGATCATCCTGGCCAGCTTTTGTGTCACCAGTTTCGGCCTCCAGCCAACAGTCTCGACTGACTGAAGATATTGAAACCAATCGAGAACTTTATTATCAAAACCCACTTCCTCTACCACATTACTTAAATCATCGTACTGTTCTTTCGGAATTCTTTTGTTACCTAGATATTTATTCAGGTCACTATTTATTGAAGTCATAAAATCTCATGTGAGGTTTATAAGCCAACCCTCTTTTTTTTCTCCATTCCTGGAATAAAGAGTCACAAGATTGAGTGATATTGGTCATTTTTTCTAAACCCAATTTTTTGGACATCTCTAATATATTTTGTCTTGTTCCTTCGATTTCTATAAAACTCGTAAAAGGAAATTCATCAATTGTTATTTTTACACTACTGTTTTTTATAGTAGTTCTATACCGTTCATAACTACTTACTGCCTTAAATTCCATTTTATTTAAGATCTTTTCAATGATCTTAAAATCTCCGACTTTTGTTTCATACTCGATCTCCTCCTTTATTCCATTTCTGGTAATAGGTTTTTTGTAAGAAAACTCTACTTCATCTCCTGTTTGTCTTAGCCGAACCCGTCCATCGGTTATCTGCATCAAACCGGAAGGATTATCAAACATAACTGTTTTCTCATACAAACGTTTCCCCATGTTCAAATCCATGTCGTTCGCTTTTTTTAAAACCCTCTTTATCGTCACTCCGTTCACTTCGTACTTTAATTCTATTTCAGTCATATTAATGATTATTAAATTTTGCTAATGTTAAGAATTCCTCTCTAGTTTTTTGTGATGTTTTAAATTCACCCCTAATGGCGGATGTGATATTCACGTTAGCCGTTTTTTCTCCTCTAACGGACATACAACTATGTTTACCTTTAACTACGACCATAACACCTTTAGGGTCAAGGATCTTTTGGAATGTATCAATAATTTCTTGAGTAAAATCTTCTTGTAAAGTAGGCTTGGCGGCAATTAATTTAATTGCCTTAACGATTTTAGAAAACCCTAGTGAAAGTTTCTTCGGTATATATCCAAAAAGAACCACATATTCAACAGAAAGTAAGTGATGAGAGCACAATGAATAAACTACAATTGGATCCAAAATTACCATTCCTTTATATACTGTCGGGAAAGCGGTAGATAGCAAACTTCTGATCTCCTCTTGAGCTGCAAAATCATTTCCCTCGGTTATTTCCAACATCGTTTTGACAATTCTCCTGGGTGTGCCTATCAAATTTGGATCAGCGATGTCCAAACCCAATCCTTCTACTAGCATTCTTGCACCTCTTCTGGCCTCGATTAGATTTGGAGGACTGTCTTTATCTACAGCTTCAATAATGTCGCTAATTATTTCGGCCAAATTTTGAGATCCGTTGACTCTAATTATTTTATGTTTATCTTTAAAAGCCTTTTCTATACCCTCTTTTTCATCGTTAAATCTATCAAATCTGAATCTAATTTTTTTTTCACTGTCATCTTGCCTTTTTATCAATTCTTCGTGGCAATTAGGGCATAAACTAGGCAAAACTTTGTTCAAATTAGGTTTTCTACATACATAAGCACACTCAGGACATACCAGTCTTTCCGACAGTTCTTTTAGCGATGTTTCCCAATCCGTCTCAATAAGAAATAACATCGATGGTAATTTTTGTGAGTCTAGAAATTTTTCTAATATCTTAGCCTCATCGGCCGATTTCGGGTATCCCTCCAATACAACGTCAACCTCAGACTCAACGATAGCTTTCTTAAGGATATTAAATGCAGCTTTTGCATCAAACGGCTTAAATTCCAACCAATCCTTTTTGTCTTTATCTTCGGATCCTCTTTTACCGAGGGTACCATGGACCAATTTCCTAAACGAAATATGCTTTGCCTTTAAAAAGTCCGCAAGATGATCGGCAATTACGGTTTTGCCTGATCCAGGCGTACCTGCCAGAACGTAAATCATGCCCAGTATCTTATCATACAATTTGACTACGAAGCAACAAAATAAATTGGCATATCTGTTAATTCCGTATGTATTATTAGTTCAATAGCCAGGAGACCCTAGACAATATCCCATAACAATTGACAGATTGTCAAAACTGTGTTACTATATGCCCCATATGAAATCACTTTTGCCTATAGTTATCATAGTCCTCTTGCTCACCGCAGCCATTACCTATTCTTTGGCTAAAAAGGCTGCTCCCAAGGATATCAACCGTTTTGGAATTTCAGCTAACCAGCTGACCAATATCACCACTCCTCAATTCAAATTTGACACCGGTGATGTTGTCACTCCTACCACTGCCAAAGTAACTCCCACCGTTACCCCTCTTCCAACAGTTACTCCTAGCATCAAAGCTGAACTACCGGTGGTCACCGAGACTCCCAATCAAACCAAAGGCGGACAGTCCGTGGCTATAACCAAAACCAGGACCGTCACTGTTTGTACACCTGTCTACGGAATGGCCAACACCTGTACCGAACACGTAGTTGTTGACACCGGTGCCTCAGACTCGATTTTCTTCAACCTGGCCGGTCTTTCCTACCTCGGAGGTTTAGTCGCCTTCGTCAAGGCCAAATCAGCCAAAAAATAAGCTTTTTACTTTATAAACAAAAATCCGGCCGCAAGCCGGATTTTTTGTGACCACGCTTGACAATATCCCATAGTTATGGTAATATAGCAATCGTTCGCAGTTCTTTCAAATTCCGGAAGCCAACCC
>DASVZW010000134.1:0-2679 GCA_036391475.1 Patescibacteria group bacterium
TACTCTCAGACCATTTATAAATACTCTTCAGATAAAAAGCTTGCTGGAAGTCTTGATCTATTTAGTTATCTTCCTAATAGTTATGCTACCTTTCATGATTAGTCTGATCGCCGGCAGGTCGGAAATCCGTCGCTCTTGTGAAAATAGTCTTCTTTATCAAACTCTTCTAAACAAAATCACCTCTCTGAACGAACCGGATTTGGGTAAATTCCTTGACGCTTGCCTGGAAATGATCGGCGAAGATCTGGACCTCACCAGAATATACCTTTATAAATATATTTCCAGCACTCAATCACTTACGGTTACCAGTCAATGGGTACCGGAAGATATCACTCCATTATCCAAACTACAAACCACTGAAATTTTTCAATATCCCATTTTTAATAAATGGCTTACCGAAAACATTCCTGTATATATCATTGATACAAAAGGTATCAGTGACTTAAACACCCGGTCACTTTTCCAAAATCGCCGCGCTCATTCACTATTGGTAGTTCCTCTCGTTACTCATAGTGGATCCAGGTATTTACTTTGTCTTGAAACCGCTGCTCTTAGAAAATGGCCCGGGTCGGAAATAAATGTAATGGATTCCATCGCCAAAGTTCTTGTTAAGTCAATTGATGAGAACGACAACAAACTTCGTATTGAAGATCTTTCTTACCTTAAGAATCGTTTCGTCGATATTATTGGTAAAGAACTTAAAGGCCCCTTAAAAGCCATGCAACTCAACATTGACAATCTGCTAAGTAAAAAGCTGGGCGACCTGCCTGAGCTACAAGAGAAAGTCGTCAAGCTGCTATTGGAAAGTAACGAGAAGATTTCGGAAAAGGTATCTCTGATGCTCATGATGCTCGACTTTGAATCGGGCCGGATCATACTAAACAAAGAAGAGTCATCACTTTTTAATATCACCGACCAAGAATATCAGCAGTTTGTTCAGCTTTGTCAGCTAAAGGAACAAAAGCCCCTCTTTCTTCACACCGAAAACGGAAATTGGAATGCTTTTATCGACAAAGAGAAGATCGCTTTGGCCATACGATCCATACTTCAAAACGCTACCGATTACTCACATAAATATGGCAGTATCGAGGTCAAACTGGAAGTAACTGACGGTAATTTTATATTCAGTGTCCAAGATCAAGGGATCGGTATCCCGGTCAGTGAACAAGATAAGATCTTTACTCCTTTTTACCGCGCCACCAATGCTATCGAAACCAAGACCGAAGCCACCGGCATCGGTCTCTACCTGGCAAAAAATATTATCGAAGCCCATGGCGGCAAAATGGGATTTTCCAGTGAACTGGAAAAAGGCAGCTACTTTTGGTTCACTCTTCCTAGAAGATAGTCTTATCTGAGCATTGAATTTATCTTCTCGATAAATTCTGAAATAGAAATATTCGACTTCACAAAATAATCTTCCGCTCCCATTTCTTTTGCTTTTGAAATATCGGCATCCTGACTAAGGTTTGACATGATCAAAACTCTAAGATTTTGGGTAGCCGGGTCACTTTTTATCTCCTTAAGCGCTGTGAAGCCATCCATCACCGGCATAATGATATCCATCAATATCAAATCCGGCCTTTCTCTCTTGGCCACCTCGATCGCCTCTTTACCATTCAGCACCAAAAACACTTGATAACCTTCTTTAGTAAGCTTGTTCAAATAAACTTTTCCGTAAAGTTCATCGTCCTCGGCCACTAGAATTTTTTTGGGGTTATTTTCATTCATACTTTTTCCTCCTGTTTGATCCTTTTAATATCTTTTGGTAAATATATTGTAAAAGTAGTGCCTTGCCCCTCTTCACTTTCGGCCGTTATACTTCCTCCCCAGCCTTCAATAAATTTCTTGGCAATATACAGTCCCAAACCACTGCCTTCCGTCTGGCTCTTCACCGCATTATCGGCCCGGTAAAATTTTTCGAAAAGTCTACCTTCATCCTTCTTTGGAATACCTATACCGTTATCGGCGATCGTTAATTTGAATTTGTCATCGGTCATATTGAGCTCAATTTTTACCCAACCGTTTTCTTTATGATACTTTATCGAATTGGACACTAAGTTGGTAATTACTTCACCAAAGCGTTTTGGATCAATGACAACATTTGGCAGATTCTCAGCTACATTTACACTCATCTCAACTTTTTCTCTATCGGCCAACATCTTTAGATCACCCGTCTTTTGCTTAACAATATTTCCCAGATTAGTCTCCACCGGTTCGTCCATTACCCTTCCCTGATCGATCCTCGACACATTTAAAAGATCGTTTACTAAAGCTATCATTCTCAAAGTACCGTCGTGGATTTGGTTAGCTGCAGTCCGGGCATCTCCCGTTATCTCTCCGTAGTCGCCCGCTAATAATAGCTCCAGATTCCACCGGATACTTCCCAAAGGAGTTCTTAGCTGATGAGAGGCCACCGATAAGAACTCGTCTTTACTTCTTTCCAGCTCTCTTTCCTTGGTGTTATCTCTCATGACTACTACGCAACCAAATATTTTCCCGTCGATATCTTTTAGCGGGGCCGCACTGTCCAAGATCGGGATTTGTCTGCCGTCTTTTGAAGTTAAAACCGTATTGAGCGGCATGGTCGCCACTTTGCCGGTAGACATTGCTATATCTACTGCCCTCGGGAAAACCGCTTCGGGATTATTTTCAAGAGACAACTTGAATATCTCGGTATAA
>DASVZW010000135.1:0-7368 GCA_036391475.1 Patescibacteria group bacterium
TGGTGTTATGGTACAGACACCCACTGCCAAGTTCGAGGTCCGTGATGTTGGAGATCACCGGGTGATCATTGACCACAAAAAAGACACCGACCTGGCGGCTCTTCGTCAATTAATTTTCTTCCTGGAGCAATACTACGACAAAGTCGAAACCAAAGTGACTAAGGTAATTTAGATTTATCCCAAAACCGCCCTCAAAAGGGCGGTTTTTCTTACACTAAAGAATTACTCAGCCTCCATCCTTTAATGAGGCCAAGAACTCTTTGTTTGTCTTGGTTTTTTGCAGTCTGGCTACCAATATCTCGGTTCTTTCATTATCACCCAGGACATCCAGCATTCTTCGCATCAAAATAATGCTCTGGTACTCCATTTGGTCGAATAATAGATCGTCTCTTCTGGTTCCACTCCTCATTACGTCGATGGCTGGGAATATTCTTCTCTCGGCCAAACGTCGGTCAAGGTGTAACTCCATATTTCCCGTACCCTTAAACTCTTCGTAAACCAAGTCGTCCATTCTGCTACCGGTATCGATCAAAGCTGTTCCGATAATAGTCAACGAGCCACCATTTTCTATCTTGCGTGCGGCGCCAAAGAATTTCTTGGGAGGATACAAAGCAGCCGGGTCAAAACCTCCGGAAAGGGTACGGCCCGAGGTAGGGATTGCCAAGTTGTAGGCTCTTGCCAATCTGGTAACCGAATCGAGAAGTATTACTACATCTTTACCCATTTCCACCAAACGCTTGGCTCTTTCCAAAGCTATTTCGGCCACTTTTGTTTGGTCTTCTGCCTTTTCGTCAAAGTTACTGGCAGCAGTTTCTCCGGGCATTTGACTATCCTTTGTTATAGTGCTGATGTGTCTGCTGATATCGGTAACTTCTTCGGGACGTTCGCCTACCAACACCGCCATAATATGAATTTCTGGGTAATTGGCAGCGATACCGGAAGCTATTTCCTTAATTACGGTCGTCTTTCCGGCCTTAGGTGGTGAAACGATGATACCTCTCTGTCCTCTTCCTACCGGAGCTACCAGATCGATCAGTCTTGTCGACAAAGGATCTTTTCCCGACTCTAATTTGATTTTCTGATAAGGATAAATAGGCGTACCCTTCTCAAATCTTGGCCTGTCAGCCATTTTTGCCGGTTCTTCACCGTTTATTTTCATGATCTGAACCATGCCCCAGTACTGTTCGCCTTCTCTCGGTCTCTTAGCCAAGCCTTTGACCACGTCGCCTGATCTGAGTCTAAGCTGTTTGCTCATTTGTGAACTAATAAAGATATCACCGTCACCGGGTTTAAAGTCCGGCCTGGCGACTGCTCTACCGTCACCACTAAGAATGTCCACGATCCCTGTTACTTCTTCGGTTATCACCGGCTCTTGAGGTCTAGGTTGATACATCGGCCTATTCATAGGTCTTTGCATTGGTCTGTTGTATGGACGCTGATTAGATTGAGAATAATAGATCGGTGTATTCGAGACTGGTGGTGCGATCGGTGCCTGAGGTACCGGAGCTGGGGTTGGAGGTAACACTTTGGCTTCTGCCTTTGGTTCCTCCACCGCTTGGACGACTGGCTCCTCTACTTTGGCCTCAGTTTCAGACTTTTTTATTCTTGGTTTGGCGGTATTTGCCATAAGAAAATATGGTTATTTTAGATAATTATTTGATGAGAAATGTGTTGAAAACGAAAAACATTACGTTCGCTTTTAGGATATGTATATTAGGGGAAAGGAAAAAACATGAACAACCTGATTATTGCCCATTACCCGACCAGTGTCAAGGGAGATAAAAAATTAAGCCTAGGAAGGGTGAAACGCGTAAGGCTCTAGCTGCAGCGCCAACGATAAAGAAAGGCACTGCCAGCCAAACCCATTTCACCTTTTCTAGGCTCAATATATCAAACTAGCCTGTAGTGTATCACTCGTGCCTATATTTGTCAAGTAGAACACTCTAGGTTAGCTTCAATACATCATTCTAGCAACTTCTATATCAATTGACATCCTAATAGTTATAGGCTACAATCCCCTTATTCTTGGACATTTACTCACATCTGGAGGTTCCAATGTTAGGAAGATCTTTGAAGTCACTTCCTTTTATACTTCTTGGCCTTGATATCGTGGCCATCATCTTGTTACTGGCTGGAGCTATCTCCCAAGATACCGCCAATATCGTTTTTATTCCCAGTGTTATCATCGGTGTCTGCATGATCGTAGGCCGATTCTTCAAAAGATAATCTGTCCGTCAAACCCGCCAACCGGCGGGTTTTTTGTTAAACTAATATATATGCGACTTTCCAGAAGATTTTTCATCAATATAGGTATCTCTTTTTGGTTGCTCGCTGTCGTTTTCGTCTTGTTACCGGATTGGCCTTATGTTTATTACCGGATTTCTCCACAGACCTCGGAAACTCTTGCCTCTACGATCGCCTACACCGTCACCTCGGAGCCAAGTACGATAAATGAGCCGTCGCAAAAACCAACAATTTCTCCGGCTATTACTCCTACTCCAACCCCTGTTGCTGCCCTGCCAGATTTTGACGCTACTCTTCCAGAAGAAAATGGTTTGATCATCGATAAGATCGGAGTCCGTGGGCAAATTCACGAGGGTGACAATTGGCAGGAAATTTTAAAGACCGGAATCTGGAGAGTCCCCAATTTCTCTACTCCCGAGAATCCCCTACCGAACCGTCCAATAATATTAGCCGCCCACCGCTGGGGATACCTCGATTGGTCCGCTTCTTTCAGAAAGTTAAATTCATTTATTAACCTTCCTCAATTAACGAACAACGACGAAATCCAAATTATTTGGAATCAGCGCAAATATGTATACAAAATATACTCTACTAACACCGGCACTCAAATTACCGACTACTCTGCCGACCTTATTCTCTACACTTGTCAGTTATGGAACTCGCCGGTCCGTTTCTTCGTTTACGCCCAAAGAACCAACTAGATCATAACCGGTCAAATTGACTTTCCATTTAATATAGGATATCATCTAGCCAGTTCTTTTAAAAATGCCCAAAATGGAGGTCTAAGTGTATCAAGTTGACCTTTACCTGGAACTAGAAGACAAGCTCAATCGTCTGAAACTTTTCAATATCCTCACTTTGATCGGTGTATTTTTATCTTTTCCTACGGCTTTTGGCTTATTTTTCGCCGGTGTTGGTGCAAAATACTCCTTTGCGGAGGTACCACTTCAATCAGCTGAGTTTTTTCTATTCGCAGGATCGATCTTATTGGTACTATTTTTTATCTGTTCTTGGCTGAACATTCGCATTAACCGGCTAATTTCTAAGACGTTGTTTAAGCAACTGCAGCTATCCATGCTAATGACCCTCGAACTACACCAAACGGCACTTGAACTAATCTTGGACGCTAATCAAAAAAAGAAAAAGCATCAAAATAATAACTTTACGTATACGTAAATATATTCATATACCATACCCCATTATAATTAATGGGGTATTTTTGTATTCACAGATAATTCTCTATTTTTTATTCGGGTTTTTTACTTATGCATTAAAAAACTTGCCATTGGCGGCTCTATAATCAGAGTGCCGGAGCCAAACCTGAACACAAGAAAAATAAGTTACTCGACTACCGGTTTACATTTGTCCGGTAGGATTTTGTTGCCAAGGCATTTGAGGAGAAACCGGTTCACTTGGTGTTAGTGATTCTGTAGATGTAGGGTTCTCTACCACTGGCGTCATTGGGACTTCCTGAAGCGGGCTTTCTGCAGGAGCAGAGTCAACCGGAACGACTGGGGTTACCGGCAACTCAGCCGTTGGCGTTACTGGCATATCAGTGGTTGTACTCGCCAGATCCTTTTCAACTTCATCAAAAACCCCTGCTACCTCTTCCTGATATTTATCGGCAGCCTGGGCAGTTTCATCCAGATATGTTTCACCGGCTTCATCAAAATCATTTCTAAGATTTTCTAAAGCCTCCATTGTATCGCTCACGTGTTCGGCAGCCAGATCAGCTGCGTCGCCCATTGTTTCCAACATTTTTGCCACATTTTCCACCAAATCGTCATTAAATTCGTGAGCCCCAATGTAGTCCACAATGACTTTTTTCGATTCATCAGGCATGTCAATACCTTGTATCCTTTTTAAGAGCGCTTCTTTTTTATCCATTTTCTTTTGTTTTTAATTTCTATTAGACTAAGCCTTGTTTCAACTGATCGGCCGCATTATTCAGACTTTTGGCCGCCGCTACATTATCTTCGTGTCGTGTCTTAAAGTCCGCTCTTAGGCTATTAGCCTCTCGTTTCATCTTTTTCCCAAAACCAAACATCTTCTCAAATACGCTCCGGCACTTTTCCACTGTATTATCGATATCTGTTACAAGTTTACCAATACCCTTCTTATCGGCGCTTTGTTTTCTAAACTGTTCAGCTGCAGCCGCCAAAGCGTTTCCCGAAGCACTATTTTCCAACCTGTCCCAAGCCTTCTCTCCAAAACCTCCGACCAAACCACCAACTCTATCCATTGATTCTGTTGTCAGTCTGGTGACTTCAAGATCAGCCTTGTCGATTATTTTTACGGCCGGTTCTACTACCTTGGTTAACAACGGTGCCACAAATTCTCTTCCTACCAGATTTGCTCCGTCTTTAGCCAGTTTGGCTGCCTTGGCATCGATCGCATTTGCTTTCTCTTCCATCCATTTATCTGCTCTATCTACGGCTCTCTGGACCGCGGCATCAAAATCCTGACGTGATTTCTCGGCCGACAGTCTGGCTCTTTCTCTTGCTTCTGCGATTTTGTTATCTACCTTATCTAGCTGAGCTTCTCTCCAGTTCGGATCTTTTATCTTATCTATACCGGCGCCAACAGCTTCGGTTCCGATACCTGCTAATCCCACAGAAGTGTCTATTGTTCCCACCACTGAGTTCTTTAATTTTTTCCAAAATTCACCAAAACCGTGGGTTCTCTCTTTTCTCTTCGCTTCACCTCTTTCTCTCGCTCTCTCCATTATCGGTCGGTTCTTATTTTCTTCCGCCTGGGTCAATTCATTTCTTAATACCTGTACAGGATTCGCTTGTTCAATAGCTTGATTTACTGCCGAGGGGTTTCCTGTTACATACTCTAATCCGCTAGGAGACTTAACTACATTTGCACCTACATAATTTTCCAGAGATTGAACTTCCATGTCATTATATATTTATTAATCCTTATTCAGTTTGCCGTTTTTTAACCTAAAAGTCAATATATTTATGGTGTATACGGCGCGTAATATTTATACGGGAACTGCAGAATACTCGGAATGTTGGTCATCATATCCTTTCGGTAAATGAATTCTTGTGAAGGAGTTTTATTATTCAACACTCCTCTATCTCTATTTAAAGTAAAACCCTCCCAAGCGACAAAACTGCCTTCCCCGTGAAGTTGCAAATCCGTCGTCTCTACACCTGTAGAGTCGGTGACTATTTGACCATCAGCCAAGTACCATCCATGAACAATACTTACTCCGCTACCAAAATGAATATTTCCTTTTGTCATGATCGCCAAGAAACCACCATTGGCCACCGTAATATTACCGGTAACGTTTATGTCCTGAGGTACCATGATCACATATTTCTGACCATTAGCCACACTAAATCCACTAAGACTTAGTGGTCCGGCACCGGCGTATTTCACGAGCATGTATCCTTTTCCACCCGGATCGGCGTATGCCGGAGGAGTGTTGCCTGTTGTCCACTCGGTACTTGTATTAGTTTTAAATTTCGTATCAAAAAAAGCATAGTTGTAGATCATGCCCTGATAAGTTTGTTGGAATCTTCTATTGCTTAATGTATAGGTACTCTGAACATTAGGATTGGTTCCCAAATTGACACTGGTTCCATATGAGATCAATCCATCGCGGTTATAACTATCTGTTTTAATTAATCTTTGGTCGGAAAGCAAAGTCAAGGACGCCGGGATCTTACTTTGTATGGTGGTATTGGCATGAACACTCGCTCCGGTTGCTTGCCACCAGCCACCATATTTACGGTAGAAGCCAAAATCAAATACTTTCGCCGGTATCGGCTGGCAAGGTTGTGCCCCTGTATAACCGGTATCACATCCCAACAATGTTGGTGTCGCCTCATCGCATTTCACTTTTGGCGTTGCATCTCCAACCAAACCTGAGGCGACCAGATTTGAAAAATCAAAAGTAAATGTGTTTCCGGAGTTACCCAGATACGCATTGAAAGAATATCCACCATTGATATCGACATTTAAAGAAAGTGGGTTAGGTGTTAGGGACCATACATTAGCACCCGCTACACTGATACTTGATGATCTGATGGGAGCCGATGCTCCTCCACAAGAACAGCCACTGACACAATCGGAAGCATCATACAAATGTCCCTGAACCACTCCAATACAATTTTCCCGTTGCGTTTGGGTATTCCCGGCCACCGTACAGTTTCCTCCCGGACAATTGGCGGCTAAATAATTTGCGCAGTCATTTGTACCTCCAACACAGTCTTCTGTACACGTTCTGGTTCTGAAACGGGTGTGTGCATTCGGTCCCGGACCATTATCACAGGTACTCCAGCTTGACCATCCGGTCACATAAGTATTACCGGCGACCGGATCGACCGGTGCTGTAAAACCTTCTACACATACGGCTCCCAATTTTTTCCAGCTAGCCACTGTAGTACCTGTGTGATAAAGACTTTCCTTGTCTTGTACCATTCCAAAATAGTTATAGTTTCCCTTAACAAAACCATTAGTAGTTATATTAAATACCGACGAAAGATTATTTCCCGACGGGGTGTTACTAACACTATTCAAAGTTAGTTTGCCGGTGGCATTACTTCCTGGTGCCGCTCCCCAAGGAGTTGTCGGAGAAGCAACCGTCCCGGTACACGCCGCGTTGGCGTTGCCGGCTGCTATCAACGCCCCGCCACCCACTACAGAAGCCGCACCAAAAAAGTTGGCATTATTATGTTCAAAATTGCTCCATCCGGCTTCCGATGGATCCGCACTACAATTACTAAAAGCCAAGTAAACACTGGCTATATCGCTTGCTCCATCTAAATCAGTCGTTACCAACGATAAGCCGCTTGTCCCTGTAGATGGAATTTCGACTGGATTTATTGACGTTAATGATGGTACTTTGTTGTCGATCACAAAGCTCCAATTAGGTGACCAAGAAGAACCGTAACCGGCTTTGTTGATTGCTCTGATCTTCCAATAATACGTTCCGGGCACTGATTGAGTATATGTCGTCGAGGTTGCCGGATCCGATGACGCTGTACCATCAATATCGATTGATGTCCCTCCCTTTGTATTGTCACAAAGGGCAGCTTGATCAGACCCCACACAAACTTGATAACTTCTTGGAGTTGTATTACTGCATTCATTAGCCCAGCTGACCGGAGC
>DASVZW010000136.1:0-3740 GCA_036391475.1 Patescibacteria group bacterium
CTATTATCAAGGTCAATCACTAAATCATACTGTAGGTTTCATCGGTTACGAACAACACTTAAAAAGGTTTCCCGGAGATTCCTTAGCCCAACATGATGCTCAGCAAGAAGCCGGCATGGCTCCCGGTCTTGGTGCTTTCGGTTATTTTTCTCAAGATTCTTCAAAATTTACTACCACTGATTACCAAAGGGAAAAGTACTATTGCGTGGTACAAACCCTCTATTTGGAAAATTGGAATGCAGACTTTAAAACCCTTAGGGAGTTTTATAAGTTTAGAAAGATGTTAATTGTTAATCCTGCCAATGGCCAGGCCGTTGTGTGTGACATCGGAGATGCCGGTCCGGCTGAATGGACCGGAAAACAATTTGGAGCTTCACCAGAAGCGATGCGGGCTTTGGGTTTAGATACCGGACCCAGAAAAGGCTTCGTCATGATGCTGTTTGTTGATGACCCCAATAACCAAATTCCCTTAGGACCTATTAATTATTAAAAATATGCCTTTTATCTTTTACGACCACCTTGTCTACAAATCAGATATTGTTGACTTCATCGACAGTTTGGAAGAACCGGATAACCAAAAAGGCAAGGCCAAACAGCTTGTTGACGACATTATTCATCAGGGAATTATTGAATTCATTCTCGATAGGCTCCACCCGTCAAAACATCAAACTTTTCTTTCCCAGGTTGAAGATCGGCCTTATGATCCGGAAATAATAAGTTACCTTAAACAGCATATCAGTCCTGAAATTGAAGCTGAAATATCTTCACATGTTGAAAAACTTTTGGAGGATGTAAAAAAGGACCTCCTAATCTCCACCAAAAAGTGATAACCTATTATCCATGGATAATCAAGAAAAATGCCCTAAATGTGGCGCTCCCTTAGGCGAAATTACCGAAACACCCACAGGCAGGCGTCTGCAACGTTGTTCTACCGGAACCTGGAACAAAGAAACTAAAAAGAATGAAGGTTGCGATTATGTTAAATGGTTGGAGGTTGAACCTGTTCAGTTGGAAGAAAAGTGCCCCAAATGCGGTTCGGCCCTTGTTCTTCAAGTGACCCGTTTTGGTAAAAAGATGAAAAAATGTTCCGCAGGAGGTTGGGACAAAGAAGCCAAGAAAGCTATCGGCTGCGACTATGTTGAGTGGATCAACGGTACTACCGAGGCCTTAGATGAAAAATGTCCTACTTGTGGCAAACCATTAGTTCTCTACACCACCAACAATGGCAAGCGAATGAAAAAATGTTCTACTGCCGGTTGGGATAGGGAAGCCAGAAAAGCTACCGGCTGCGACTATGTAGAGTGGCTAAAAGGCAACTTTAATCAGTCTGGAAGTAACGGCGAAGAATTCCTTCCGGCTGAGGAAATAAACTTCTAACTCCTTTATACTTAGTTTGATGAATTCTTTAGATAAGCTTACCGAAAGGTTTACTATTGTGTTGGGTACTCCGGCATCAATCGTGATACATACGTTGTTATTCATTGGTATCTTTTTTCTAACAAAATTTGGATTTACCATCGACAACGTTTTGTTGATTCTCACTACCGCTGTTTCTTTGGAAGCTATCTATCTAGCAATATTCATCCAAATGACGGTCAATCGCACTACAACGCATCTTGCCGACGTCAAGGAGGATATTTCCGATATTCAGGAGGACGTCGAGGACATTCAGGAAAATGTGGATGATCTTGAAGAGAACGTGGACGACATTCAAGAAGATGTTGAAGGTTTGGAAACCAATGTCAAGGAAATATCTGAAGATTACGACGAAAATGACAAAGAAGAAAATGACTTGACCAAAGCCTTAAACAGCATCGAAAATCACATCAAAGAGCTCCAAAAAGATATCGAAACTCTAAAAAAGAGATCGTAGTTGACTTTAGCCTAGATAAGACCTATAATATCGTAATACTTTAACAAGGAGGCACAAAATGGGCTTATTCAAGCCTTTTCCCAAACCAGATCAGCCTATCGAATGCTGGTATATGATCATCCAGAACCCCGATGTCGGACTCTTGGACGACAAAGTTCAATTTCCCTGGTTAGGCCGTACTTTGATCCTAAAAACTACGGCTGCCGATATGAAAATGCTTCATACTAGGATGCCAAAAGGCTGTAGTCTGGATAATCCCTGGATTATTCTCCTCACATCCCACGACGGTGCCAGGACGAGCCAGGAGTACACTAAAAGTGAATTTCTTAGACTGTTTGCCGATGTCCCGCTAATGCCCACTGATGTATTCAAGAAAAGCTACGAGGCCTATTTGAAAGACCTTAACAACTACGTCGACACCATCAGCAAAATTATTCACTCCTTCACTCATTGAGATCGAATCACCCGCTCCCCAAAGGAGCGGTTTTTATTGGAAAAAATATTTTTTTTAACTCGATCACATCCATCAACAAAAGCATTGTCAAAAATATTGTTAAAAGGTCAAAACCACTCACTTTAGTCAAATTAAATCTCATTCCAATGGTCGGAATGTTTATTGCTAAAAATAAAAAGAGTAAAGCACAGGATCCCCATATGTTGATTACCATATTGTCAAAAAATCCCAATGCCACCACGGTTTCTTTATCCGATCTGGAAAATAGAGCCAACAAAAGCTGTCCAAAAATCCATGCAGAAAAAGCGTAAGTTCTGGCGACGCTTACTCCTAAATGAAGATTTGTGGCGATTAGGTATATCCCAACCACTCCGGTAAACAATAAAAACCCTTTTAGAACGATATCATATATTGCTGGTTTATCTAATACGTTTTGATCCGGTCTCAGTGGTGGCCTGGTATAAATGTCTTTTTCTTTGGGCTCAAAAACGAAACCGGCCGAGGCGGCCAAATCCATAAATAACTCCAATACAATTATTTGGATTGGCGACATCGGTGTCGCTATTCCTATAATTACCGGTAACAAAAAGATCATTATTAAAGAAAGTTTTACCGACAGATAATACTTAATTCCTTTTTGTAAATTATCAAAAAACTTCCTTCCTTCAAAGATCGCCTGAGCGATGGTTATGTAGTTATCATCGGCCAACACCACCTCAGCGGCCTCTTTTGCCACGTCGGTTCCACGAAGGCCCATGGCGATACCAATGTCTGCCCCTTTCAAAGCCAGGGTGTCGTTGATTCCGTCTCCGGTCACCGCCACCACCTCTTTATTTGCCTGAAGTGCTTTTACAATTCTATATTTATGCTCTGGGGTTGTTCTGGCAAATACATTAAATTTATGTATGGATTTCTCCAACAGTTGATCGGTTAGTTTGTCCAGTTCCTGCCCGGTCATCACCATATCGTTATCGGTTATTCCAACTTGTTTTGCGATATTCAACGCCGTTAACGGATGGTCACCAGTTACCATTATCGTCCTTATGCCCGCTCTCTTCGCTTGCTCCACCGTTTCCTTAACGCCTTCTCTTGGAGGGTCCTCAAAACTGATCAAACCCACCAAACTCATCTTTATTTCTAGTTTTTCCAAAGGTGTGCCGTTTAATTTTGTACCCAGTTTTTTATGAGCTACCCCAACCACTCTTCTTCCGAGCTCGGCTTGCATTTTGACATAAATTTTTGCTTTTTTGGTTTCGTCGTTACATAGTTTGAAAATTTCTTCGGGAGCACCAATAGTAAAAAGCTCGTAATGATTAGATACTTTTCTTAATATGCTTCTGGTTTTTCGCTCATCCCCGAAATCTCTTTGTTTTTTTGATTTACCATAACTATTAACAATATTTAGTTCTTTCG
>DASVZW010000137.1:0-1562 GCA_036391475.1 Patescibacteria group bacterium
GTACAGAGCCTCAATTGAACCGTACTAAAAACAGCAACATCTTTGTTTTAAAAACTCCTATTTATTGAGATTTTTGGTTTCGTTGACATAGCTCATGCAGTCACCCTGGTTGTTAAAGACTCCATAAGTTGTCCAGTGATCACCTTGACAGTCATCCTTACTAACCGGCAGTTGCGGTCTTGAGGCCCAATCAAATCTTGCCCAGTAGAAGGAGCCATCCAAGTTTGATTCGTCGTAAAGCCTAATTTCAACATATGAACTGTAATTTAAAGTCTTGGATACATTGCTATTCGCCGGTACACAAACAGTTGGGTAAGAACCGGTATTAGGATCGGGAGATTGAAGCTGGAGAAAAGTATTGGAGATCGTGCCTATTGCTTGGTTTTTATCGGGATCACCGTCGATACGGTATTCAAAGCATTTTTGAGCATTCATGGGATTGATGAACTTGAATGCCATGGTACTTGTAGTAGTAACGCCTTGCACGACATAGGGGTAACCCAAAGATTTATTTCTGTCGTTGCTGGATGCTATCCCTACCGAGGCGAAAGCGAACCTGGCAATCCATAAAACCAAAGCAATCGCGACCACCAGGAAAAACGGAAGGTAGTTTTTAAGTGATAATTTCACCTCAAAAGACTTACTCTTTTTTTTCATTACCTTTAAACTTATTAAGACTACACAATCAGTATAGCAAGTTTAGTGAACTCTCACGATGTTCACCTGGGTGATGATATTGGTGGATGAATATTTGTCTAAGAATGATTTGTCATAACCATTCTCCATATAAGGGTCATTCATAACATAATCATTACCGTTTTTCTTTTTGAGGACAATAAAGTGAGCAGGACCATTATATAAACCAACAATGACCGGATTACCGGCATTTAATTCATCATCGATCTTATCTTTTGAAGTTTCGGTTCTTTCAACGGTAATTCCGTTGACGGTCCAACTGCCTTTTAACATAAAGGCCGTGTTACTGAAAAAGGGGTCTGTACTATTGGCAATGTCGGAAGGTTTTAGTTCTTTGTGATAGTGCGAAGCCACCATGGCGGTAGAGGTGATCAAACAACCAACCCTTCCCAGTATTTCACTTGATCCACCAATGGTTTTGTAAAACCATTGGGTATCACGCTGACTGTAATAACAACCCCAATCATCACAATGGGTTTGATTGCTAAGAGGTGAAGAGCTGGCAGTAAAGTTTTTGATGGCTTCAATTTCGGCGTTGGCTTTTTGCAAAAGTGATTGAAATTGTTTTTCGTCATTTTGGGTGAGGACCAAAAGTTTTTGTTTATCGGCTTGTTGGTTATTCAAATCTTTTTTTTGAGCCACCAGCTTATCGTTTAGTTTTTGAATTTCTTCTTGTTTGGTGACTTTGGCATCCTTCTTTTGGTTGTAATCCATACGGGATTTTTCCAGCTCCACTAAAATGAGCTGATCTTTGGCTTTGGCCGTATTTAAATACTTCAAGTTTTCCAGAAATTGATTAAGGGAATTGGAGGAAAAGAGAAGATCCAGCTCGTCGGTGCGCATCCGTTTATAGCTTTCCCGGACCC
>DASVZW010000138.1:0-7949 GCA_036391475.1 Patescibacteria group bacterium
TTGGTGGGATTGAACTGGAGAGTCAGTTTTGAGGCCAGGTTTTCCATTTCCTGAACAAAGATCGGCTCTTCGGTCACTATTGTCCAAACCGATCCAGTGGCGAAACGTGATTCGTAGTTATCGGGAAGTTTGTCGAAGTAAATCGTGCCACACCAAATCGGTTCGGGTTCGGGAATTAACGAGGGGAAATAGTGTTCGAGGATATTTAGCTTCCGGGGAGTGGGAACTAGGTAGCGGTAGATGGTGTAGTAGGGGCTATCGGTGACGCTATCGTGGCTCAGATAACGGCTTTCGTCATCACCAATGACGTAGCCTTCTTTAATAATCGCTGCGGCAACCTTCATGTTGATGGGGATTTCGGGCATGTGTCCTCCTTTGGGTTTTTAGGGTTCAGTTAAGTGATTTTACCACCGATTGAACACCCTATATTCTTGACTTTAAGCTGAGGCAATGATAGTATATAGGCTATCAATCCCGTGCTTGCACGGGCCGCACATTTCTTTCTTTTGGAGGATGACATGGATGTAGTAAAAACGAGCCCAGTTGAGCATCTGAGTAAGGTCCTTGACCTATGCTCGGCACTATTGGAAACCGCGAGCCTGGCCGATGAGGACGTGGTCAAACTGTCCGTTCAGCTGGGTAAACTGGTTGAATCGGCCAGAAATGGCTATGAGCCTGAGTTGCTCTTTGGACCGACGGGGGCTTACAGCCTCAAGAATGACATCAACGCCGCTGCGCTCACCAACCTGATCCGGTTGGCGGAGACCGCCAAAGCGGAAGTGATCGCCATTCAGGAAGCAGCCAAGGGCAACCATGAAGATTGGGATTGGCGCTATAGCCGGACCTTTGATGCCAAGATGGCTCTTGCCAAGGAGGCAGAGGCCAAGATCCCCAACATGGCTAAGGATAAGGAAGCGCGGGAGTCGATTCTCGAGCAGATCAAAGAGGTGAAATACCTGATCTGGCTGGTGAGCCCCGAGCACCCTTGGGGAACGTGCCGAAACCGGAATTGCCGTCGGCCTTTGGGCATGCCAAGACGGGAAGGCGTTCATTACGTTTACTGCCCTCAGTGCAAACTGGCTGAGGATGTGAAGCGCACGGGAGAAGCCGTAACGCCGGCCGTAGCTACACAACCTGCTCAGACGGCTACGGTTGCGGTAGAAACCGCTCCGATCCCTCTGCCCGGTGAACTGCCAATGGAGGCGCCTCAAGGCCGTCATGGCAAACGCCGCCGCAGTGACCGCAAAGGCCGCCATCCCCAATCGGAATTCGAAGGGTAGAAACTGCCCGCCACGCCCCGCTAGAAATAGCGGGGCTTTTTTTGGTATATTTTAGGTATGGTGGAACTTACAGATGAGGATTTTGAGGAGATAGGAGAGGAGTTTGAGAAGAAACTGACGACCAGAGAAGGAGGCGGAGGTGGCGGAGGCAAGAAAAAGAAGCCGGTGAGCGACAAAGTTAGACACAACATAGCTACACAGGCCGCGGAAAATTCCAGAAGAAAAGCAGAAATGTTGGCGGATAAAGTCTCCGAAGGCTGGGATATATCGACGGTTTTGGAAAGGCAGCTAAAGAGGGATAAAAATAACGCCGATATGGTCCACTTGAAGGCATATCTTGGCTGGCTCATGGATGCCTTAAGCAAGGGGGTGAATTTGAAAGAAAGTGATATTGAACTACTGGAATCACGATCAGGTGGCCCGGGCGGACAAAACGTAAACAAGGTCAATACTGCAGTGGAGTGTAGACACAAAATTTCGACGATCTCAGGCAAGTCGAGTGAGGAAAGGAGCCAGGCCGACAATCGGGATCGTGCCTATTCCGAACTAATTTGGAGACTAGGAGATCATTTGCGGATGTGGAAAGAAAAAATAAGTGCCTTTAGCCAGAAAGAAGGCCACCAAACAGCAGGTACAGGGCAGATAGTGAAAGGCATCTTGGAGGCTAAAATCGGGTCTGAAATAAAGAAGTTCCAAACCGATGGGTTCGACCGGATAGGAAAAGAATTGGGAAGCGGAAGAATTTAGCCAAAAAAATGCCCCCTCATGGTGAGGGGGCTCGTGGTGCAGTGTCCGGCTAAAGCCGGAGTAAGGAGATGGAGTGAACAGTGGCCCGTGAGGGCAGGAGGAAGTGGAATTACTTCGGCTGTTCGGGCGGAACCAGGGTGACCTTGGTGCCCAGGCGCTGAGCGTAGGACAGGGTTTCGGTGCCGGCGGCGATTTCGGTCTTGCCCTGTTTGACCAGGGTTTCGCCGTGGCGGACCTGAGTCTTGGCGGCCTTGGCGGCATCGTTGACGGTCTTGTCGAAGCCAGGCACGATGGTCTGAGCGGCGGCCAGGACGGCAGCGTTTTCGGCCAGGGCGGCCTGTTCGGCGATCTTGGCGGGGTCAATGCCCAAAATGTGAGTGGCGATCCAGGTTTTAACTGACATGATTTTTCTCCTTCGAAGGGGTAGAGGAATTTGGAGAGAGGGATCGCGTATCCATCTCTTTGAAATGTGCATCGTTTTTGACGATGGGGATAATATAACACAAGTGGCCTATAATGTCAAGTATTATCCGAATAAGGGTCAAATTTGAGGCTATTTTACACTATTTAAGGAAAGGTGTAGAGTGAATTTAGAATGTTTACTAACCGGGTCGAGGCCGGCCAAAGGCTAGCCGAGGCACTAATTAGGTTCAAAGACGAAGCCTGCGTGATATATGCCATTCCCAGAGGCGGCGTAGTCCTGGGGGCGGAAATTGCCGAGAAACTTGAGAAACCTTTAGATTTGATCATTACCAGAAAAGTTGGCCACCCAAGTAATCCTGAATATGCGGTGTGCGTGGTGGCCGAGGATGGCCATGAAATGTGTAACCAGGAAGAGATCGGGAGCATCGACAAAGGATGGCTTGCCGAGGCTAAAGAAAAAGAAAGACAGGAGGCCAAAAGAAGAAGACTGACTTATCTGGGGAGCAAGGAACCAATATCTGCGGAAGGTAAAACAGCCATAGTTGTCGATGATGGTATAGCCACAGGGATGACATTTCTTATGGCCGTTAAAGAAGTAAAGCATCACAATCCTGCCAAGATAGTGGCAGCCGTGCCGGTGATGCCGGCAGATTTTGAAGATATCCTTAGAAAAGAAGTGGATGAAATAGTCTGCCTTGATATTGATCCGTACTACGAAGGGGCTGTGGGGGCTTACTATGGCGATTTCCCTCAGGTAACCGATGAACAGGTCAAGAAATTAATGGGAGAAATTTAAAGGGTGTTTTCGATTCCCAGAGCTATTTGAGGACTGGAGTCCAAAATTGATACATAGCTTGGTAGTTTAATATTGTTCGATATGGTATTCGTGATGAAAATGTGTTTGAACAATGATGCTCTAATTAGTAGTTTGATACCTTCAGCCTGATAAACACAATGGGTAGCGCAGGCATAAATATCTCCGGCACCTTTTTTCTTGAGAGCTATGGCTGCATTGACCAGAGTGTGACCGGTTTGGATCATATCATCGACAAGGACGATGGTTTTGCCTTTTATGTCACCGGTAATTTTGGTAACTTCTGTAGCGTCGTCGGTCGGACGGTGTTTCTCGACGACTACAATGTCAGATAGCTTCAAATGATGAGCAAATTCTAAAGCCCGATCTGTGCCACCAAGATCCGGTGTTCCGGTTGAAAAATCTTTTAGGTGGAGTTTGGACATTTCATCCGCAAAAGTTGACATAAAAGATAAATGAAGATTTGGTTTGGTGAAGTATTTTTCAACCAGTGGGCTATGAAGGTTCATAGTAATGAATTTGTCGACACCGGCTTGTTCAAGAAACTTGATAAATAGTTTGGCGTTCACAGGTTGGAGTGGTTTGACACGATCGGAGCGTGAGTAGCCAAGATAGGGAATGACGGCAATGATTTTTTGGGCGTGATTAAGTTTTAAAGTATTAATGATGGTCAGCATTTCAAGAAAATTCTCGGCGGGTGAGTTGGTAGAGCCCAAAACTACACAAACTTTATTACTAACTTCCTCATCAAGGTAAAACAGGATCTCTCCATCGGCGAATCGACCTAAACGATATTTGGCCTGAGTGAGTTTGGCCAGCTTACGGACTTTGGCAGCTAAGTGAGAAGAATTGGTAGTAGAAAAGAAAAGTGTTTTCTTCATAGCTTAATGGTATCAAATTTCACACTAGGGCACTCCAATACTCGATATTCCAAGGTAAAAAAACCGCCACTGTGAGTGGCGGTTAATAAATTATTCTTCGTCTTCATCCATTTCTTCATCGTCGAGGCCATCTAAAAGTTCGTCGATCTCTTGAAAGGAATTCAAAATACGTTCTTCGACCATAACCAAAAGTTGGTAATGAAGTTGGCTAAGAATGTTATCAATATCGACTTCGCCGTAAGGATCTTTGGCATAATCGAGGGCAACATTGAGAAGACTATTAACTTCGTTCTTCTCGGCGCCGACTTCAACCGTGGCATAGTTTTCCGGCCGGTTTAGCTTCAGCCGGTCTATCAGTTCGCGATCGTGCATAATGGCGAAAACTGCCATCTGAAGATGATGATGGAGGATCGCCGGATCGACAGTGCCATCTCCGCGGTAAGAAGCTTCATGTATGGCGGCAGTGATGCGGCAGATCTCGGGAGTAAGAGCAGTCAGGTTTTGAGCTTCGTCGTCGGAGACACCTTCGGCGATGATCTTGAGACGGGGATCGTTACCGGCTTTTTGAGATTCAGCCAGGCTACGATAGCTACAATAGAAGCGGGTGCCGGCATAACCACCTGCTTCGGCCAGGTACTCAAATACAACATTGTGCACATTACCTCCTTTGATGAAGTAGAAAATTTAAGAGTTCAAGTGGGTAAATTATCTCACCTTTTGAGCGGTGGAGAGAGGAGATTCAAAATAAGTTCGGATTGATATATATTTAAAGAGAGCTTGCCCTATGAATCCCACAGAAGAAAATTTATCTAAACCAAAGGTAACCGTACGGTTTTTTAATTCGAATGATTCGGAAGATTTTGTCCGGTTGAAAGAGATCGTGGAGAGTCCCAATGTAAAAAAATGGATGGCTGATCTAAGAGGAATGGGTCCAAGACATTACCGTGATTGGATGGATGAAAGTGGACAATATAACTACTACACATTTGCCGTTGTCTTGGCCGATCCGGCACATCCTCTTTATAACAAACCTCAGGGTTTCATATATATTTATCCGTCTGATCTCGAAAGAGGAACTCTCGAAGTAAGTTTTGCCAAACATCCGGGAGCTCCTTCCGGTTTGATCAAGCCGGCCTTACGGGTGGCGTTGTTGAAAGTGGCTGAGTATTATGCCAAAAAAACCGGGAGGACCAACCCACCCTTAAAAGTGATCGCAGAAATTGAACCGGATAACGAACCATCAAGAAGAGTAGTGTGGGGAGCTGGATTTGAGGAAGATGAAGAGTACGAAGAAGATAATGATATTTATGTTTTGAACTGGGAGAGGCTGAAGGAGATAATGCGAATAGACGGTCAGCTTTAAAAAAAAAGAGCCTGCATAAAGCAGGCTCAGATAATTTAAACGTTACAGTAGTCTTTGATCCGTTTGAGGTATTCGACGCACTTTTCGGTGCCCCAGGCATGAATGAAGTGTTCTTCCTTGGTAACCTCTTCGTTGGGGAAGAGTTTCTTGAAGTTCAGCCGGCGGTCATCCGATTGGAGACTGATCACCCGCTTTCTCCAGCCGAGGGTGAATTCCAGACCGTTGGCGGTGACCCGGTACCAAGGAGCACAGTGTTCACAGGGGCAGTACTGATTAGGAATGGCGGTCAAAGTCACCCTGGTGAAACCGGCGTCCTTAAAGATCTTTTCAAAGTAGGCTTGTTCGACCTCGGCCTGATGTTTCCGGTGGCAGACCAGGTGGCGATAGGTCCAGATATTGACCAAGGCTTCGTCGTCGGGCAAAACGATGTAGTCGTCACCTGCTTCGATCCAGCCGCGCTCGTTGACCTCCCATTTGTATTTCCGGCCGCTTTCCGAGTTGACGATCGTGTGGTCGATATAGATATCGTTGCGGACGCTTTTCTCGGGTTGAAGCCGCCAAATGGCGTGTTCGGACTTGGCCCAGAGGTTTTTGGCAACGCTTAGAGGCCGGCCGACAAAATCTTTCAAGCTGACCACCCGGGTCTCATGACTGACGACGGTGTCGTGGCAATCTTTAACAGTCCAGCGGGCGCCGCACTCGGGGCAAATGAGATTGGCCGGGGGAATATCGTCGCCCATGGAAGCCGAGAAGGAGGGGATTTTATCTTCATCTTCGGATAGCATTTGAACGTAGGCGTGAAAGGAATCGCGGTCAACCACCGGAGGTATTTCCGGGTAAAGAACTGCCGGAATATTGTCTCCGACGTACTTCATGGCATTGCCGCAGCTGTCCAGGTAGTAACGTCCCAGAATGACCCATTCGTGCAGCTGTTCATGGCGTACATAGCCAGCGACGTTCCGTTCATGCAACATGACATTGAGATCTTCCAGAGTTCCAATGGCTTTACGAATGCCGGCATACGAATCATAGAAAGGTTGCATATCAAGCTCCTTTGTTTGTAAAGTACGAATGGCCTATATTATATCACCGGGTAAGTCGTGGTCCAAGAGCGGTGAGGGATTGCCTTCGGCATCTTCCCATTCCCAGCCTTCGGTCTCGATAAGGTGAGTGATCATCTGATAGACGGACTTTTCCGCAACTTCTTGACCGTATCTTTGGGCAATTCTCAGATATACCGAGTCGACAATTTCTACATCATGAGTTCTTAAACCAATTTTAAGGAGACGCGAGGTATCGGCAAACCATTGAACCAGTTCTGCATTGACCATGGGCAAATTGTAACAAAAAACCCGCTCAGCTGAGCGGGTGGATAAATTATTCGGTTTCTTCTTCTGCCGAAATATAGTTACGGACGTAGTACTCAAAAAGGGATGTGGCAGTATTGCTTTCCCCGACGCCATAGATGTTGAAGTAGTAATTCCGGGAGAAGGCGTCGACACCCAGGTAACGGGCATGAGTTTCGCCATTCAGCCAGTAGATTTGATCGACCACCAGTTGCTCGGGGTTGACCGGATGGCTGACTTTCCGATTGCAGATGGGGGCGTTGGAGCAGGAAAGAACCACACCCATAAAGAGAAATACCAGGTAGAGGCCGATCAAGAGCAGGATGCCCCAGAGGCTTTTCAAGGCGTCGCCGCCATTGAGGAAAACGAGCAAAGCATCGATGACCAGGCCACCGATGGCCGTCATCTTTAAAGCGGTCCAGCTGACTTTGTAGGGAGATTTCATTCAGGCTCCTTTTGAGTTCAAAGAATCAAGGTTCGAATAAAGGAGTTTAGCATTATTATGGGATAAAGTCAATTTGATTTAGACCAACCTCCGCGGAGAGATTTCTTTAGTTATAATATACAGAGAACTTAGGGGTGTAGTTCAATGGTAGAACGGAGGTCTCCAAAACCTTTAATGGGAGTTCGATTCTCTCCACCCCTGCAAATACAAAAAAATTCCCTTTACGGGAATTTTTTTGTATTTCTTGTTGAGAATCGAACTGGGCGCAGGTGCGACCGGCACCGAGCCACGGTCCGAGGCGATTCAGCAGAATCGACCGAAGACTTCGATTCTCTCGAAGGAGACTGGTGGCTTCGATTCTCACGAAAAAGACTGGTGGCTTCGATTCTCACATTTTATATATGCTCGTACAGGAACTAACGTGTTTATCCGTTTTGGAAAACCTTCAGTCAATTGGCCGTTGCGCCAAATGCAGCCTATTACGCCGCAAAAATTTTCTAAAGTATTAGAAACCCAGGCAATTTTGCTTTGCGCGATATTTTTCTTTACGGATAGATACTCCGAAAATATTTTCAATAATTAAGTGTTGTTTAAATGAGGGTGATAATGTTAAGCTGTAATAATGATAGGAATCAAGGATTTGTTCGGTC
>DASVZW010000139.1:0-4766 GCA_036391475.1 Patescibacteria group bacterium
CCAAACCGCTGTACGAGAAGTGGAAGGGTACATTGAGAGAGTAGAAAAACAAGTTGAATCCTCGGCTCAAAACCAGAATGTCCAAACGACTCCGGTAGCTACTCCACAAGTACCATCCGACATGGGCAAGGTAGTCGCGGCTCAGTTCGCCGGTGAGGAAAAGCCAAAAATCATTTTGCCTTTAAATCAGCAAGAAATTGAGAAAGGTCTGCACCAAAATATATATGAAGGATTGAAATGGTTGTCAGAATGGTGTGTACTAATGATTAAAAAATACCCAGGTCGTGTCTTCTATTTACCTCCAAATACAACCCAATGATTGATCTATCATACTGGACCGAGTTTATATTTTCGACAATCTTAGTCTTGGCATTGATATTGGCCTTGTTAATATTAGCCTGGACAGTATTTTTGCTTTGGTTAAAGTACAACAATAGAGAAGAGGTGAGTTTGAACTTTGTCCTACTTGAGATCGCAGTACCAAAAGATAATGAGATAAAGATAGATGCAGTTGAACAGATGTTTTCATCTCTCTATTCAATAAAGAAAGGTGGCTTTTGGCAGCAGTTCAAAGCTCAACAGCACATGTCTTTAGAAATTGTGGGACGGAAGGAAGATATTAGATTTTATATCTCATGTCATCGCAAGAATGTGGAATTAGTGGAAAAATTAATATCCGGGACATATCCGGGGACGAGGGTAAAACAAGTTGACGAATATAATATCTTTTTTAAAGATGCGAAGGTGGCTTTTACTGAATTAGCATTGAAGTCAAATAGTTTTAGACCAATAAAAACTTTTAAGGAGTTACCAGTCGATCCTCTGGCTTCCATTACTTCGGCGTTGGCAAAATTTTCCGAAAATGAAGCTGCGGCAATTCAAATAATAATCACACCGGCCGATTCCTCTTGGAGCAAGTCAGGAGAAAGCTATGTCTCAAAAGTAAAAAAAGACGAGGCTAATCCCGAAAAAGCAAAGTTTAAGATGAACCCTCAGGACATGGAAGCGATCACTAACAAAATAAATAAGGTAGGTTTCCTGACAACAATCAGGATGGTCAGTGTAGCCGGTACGGAAGAGCAGGCCAAGGGAAACTTAGGAAACTTAAAAGGTGCTTTTGCACAGTTTAATGGTAATCAAAACAGTTTCTCAACCAGAACAATCAGACTCAAGCAGATGTTTATGATCGATTTCTTATATCGATATCAGTCGATGTATGGTAACAACTCAGTACTTTCAATAGATGAATTGGCGACTCTGTGGCACTTACCGAATAAAACGATAGAAACCCCAAATATTTATTGGTTAACGGCTAAAAGCGCACCAGCGACCGGGGCATTTCCCGATTCCGGTCTTTGGCTGGGACGGTCAATCTATAGAGGTCAAGAACGAAATGTGTATATTGGCGAGCAAGATAGGTTAAGGCACATGTATATCATCGGACGTACAGGTACAGGAAAAACAGAGTTGCTTAAGTCAATGATCATTCAGGATATGCGAGCCGGAAAGGGGTTGTGTTTCTTGGAACCACATGGAGAAGGTATTGAAGAGTTACTGGAATTAGTACCGCCGGAAAGAGCAGAAGACGTTATTTTCTTTGATCCTACCGATAGGGACAGACCAATTGGGTTTAATTTATTAGAAGTTAATAACTATGATGAGATGCATCTGGTAGCATCTTCGATCATTAACTTGATGTATAAGCTATATGATCCTCATAGAACCGGTATGGTCGGTCCGAGATTCGAACATGCTATTAGAAATGCAATGTTGACAGTGGCCATGGTCCCCGGAGCAACCTTTGTAGAGGTAAATAGAGCTTTGACGGATCAAAAATACGTCCAAGAAATTTTGCCTTTGGTCAAGGATCCCATTGTCAGGCGTTATTGGACTGATCAAATTGCTCAGACCAGTGACTTCCATAAGAGTGAAACTTTGGACTACATCGCATCAAAATTCGGTAAATTCGTTACTAATAAATTAGTCAGAAATATCATAGGTCAGGGAAAGAGCGGTTTGAATTTTAGAAAAGCGATGGATGAAGGAAAGATCGTTTTTCTAAAATTAGCTAAAGGATTATTGGGAGAAGAGGATGCAAATTTTCTTGGATTGGTGCTTGTTCCTAAAATATTGGCTGCAGCATTGTCGAGACAGGACACTCCAAGAGAACAAAGACGACCATTTTATCTGTACGTAGATGAATTCCAGAATTTTGCGACCCCAGATTTTGCTCAAATGTTATCAGAGGTACGTAAGTATGGGGTGGGTTTGGTGTTGGCTAACCAGTTCGTAAGCCAACTAGACGAACAAGTTAGAGATGCAATCTTCGGCAATTGTGGAACTCTGATGGCGTATAGAGTTGGTGTACAAGATGCTTCTATTTTGGCAAAAGAGTTTGAGCCGGTGTTCCATGAGCAAGATCTAACAAATATTGAGGCTCAGAATATATATGTAAAAACCATCGTTAACGGAACACCTGTTCCTCCTTTCTCAATGAACGTGGCAAGGGATCTTAAGGCTGAAAGAGCCCAAGGAAGTCCGGAAGTGTCAAGAATGATAAAAGAACTATCAAGGCTTAAATATGGACGAGATGTAAATGAGGTAGATGAAGAAATTGAAATAAGGGCAAAACTTTAGTTGGTTGTGTGCAGTCCTGGCTTGAAGTAAAATATCGGATGAAGGGCCGATAGCTCAGCTGGTTTAGAGCGCGAAGCTTATACCTTCGATGTCCCAGGTCCGAATCCTGGTCGGCCCACAAAAATGAGGAAAAAGATCAAACAAGAAAAGCACGATAGATTGTTAAGAGTGGCGGATTCTTCAGAAGAATTGAGTGACTTTGCTCATGACGACTCCTGGCCAAAAGAGATGGTCATTAGTGGAGACTTGGGAATTGGGAAAAAAGGTAACCCGGTGACGATTTTGGTGGAAGACGAGTTAACCGGAGAAACATTGGAAGTCAACAATGTCAGGTCGGCTTTTCTGGTTCTTGAGGATACCCGGAAAAGTACCAATGGCTGGCTGGCTATGGCAATCGGTAGTTACGAAAAACTCTCCTCGGTGTTGACATTTCTGTCACAGACCACGTTGGAGAGTCTTCGAAAATTAGTGGATAAAGAAAACTAGTTTAGAGATCAACCAATTTAGGCTTATCCTTGCTGGGTTTTTCAGAGATGAACTCCAAGTATTTTTCGGTAGTGGAAAGACGCTTGTGACCGACCAGTTTACTGATGTAGACCAGTGGACTGCCGGACTGGAGCTGTTGGGCAATGAAAGTATGGCGAAGGTCGTTGACTTTAGCATTCTCAATTCCAGCGACATGGAAGTATCTGTCCAGGTTGGAACGGATATTTCTGATCAAGAACGGATTGCCGGTCTTGGTGATGAAAACAGAGGTATTGCCACTCTTGGGACGAACGGACAAGTATTTCTCTAAAGACTCTCTGGAGGGGGGATTTAGAGGAACTACACGTTCCGGATGAGATTCGTAGGCACGAATGGTGATCTGGTTTGAAGCCATGTCTAGGTCATTCATCTTGAGGTTGGCTAATTCGGAGATACGCATACCGGTCTGAAGAAGAAGCTCGACTATAGCAGCCATTCTGACGTCTTCACGGCAAGCATCACGAAGAGCGCGGTATTCGATCTTGTTCAAGATACGGGGTGGTTTGATGTCATATTTAGGGTGAGAAACTCCAGAAGCCGGATTCTCAGATAAGGTGTTGTTAGCGACCAAATAGGAGAAAAAGGCTTTGATAGAGTTAATTTTTCTGGAAATTGACTTGGTAGTATAGCCTTTGTCGCCAAGGTCGTTCTTGAAGGCGTCGATATCATCCTTGGTGTATTGGTCAATCGAAGCCTTTCCGGTCTTGGAAACGAAGCCGGCGAGTTGCTCTATGTCTTTAGAATAAGCTAAAATGGTCGCAGAAGCTCTGCCCTGTGAGGACAAATGACCTTTGAAAGCGTTGATCGCCTGAGTTATGTTTAGTTCGTTTGTTTCCATATTTGGTTATTTAGGTGATTTATGACACTTATTATAACATTACAGGGCTAGAAAGCAAGTAGTATGACAACAGCTGATAAAAATAGGAAAAATGGTTGGTTTGGGCTAATATTGGTGGTTTTGTGCTGGTTACTGATCTTTTCCCTGGCGAAGGATTTTAATAAAGTGGTTTCCGGTTTTAAGAGGATCGACGAGACAGGGGTGAGATTAAAAGATGTCCAGGCACAAAACCAGGAATTAAAAAAGAAGTTAGTCTCGGTACAGACCGATTACTACAAAGAAAAAGTGATCAGGGAGAAGCTAAATATGCAGAGGCCAGGCGAGACAGTGGTGGTTTTAGCCGATAAGACAACAGACAAAGAAAATACAGTTTTGGCTGAGAATGAGGCTAGCACGATGCCTAATTGGCAAAAGTGGTGGTCTTTGGTCAGATGATAGTGTTGCGGGTCAGGGATACCGCCTCCCTGTTAAGCAGGATTATGAGCCCTGCAAGATACTTACCTTCCACCCGCATGATTAGCGAACAAACGTATTATAACATGCGTAGCTTAGCCTGGGGGTAGATGGTAAAATATATGGCGAGGCAGGGTAGCTCAAATGGTTAGAGCGGAGGATTCATAAACCTCAGGTAGTGGGTTCGATCCCCACCCCTGCTACAAGAATAATTGAGGCTGATAAGGGTATAAAATCAAAGAATATATGAAAAAAAGGATATTGACGGGTGATAGACCAAGCGGAAAGTTGCATTTAGGACACTACGTTGGGT
>DASVZW010000140.1:0-6062 GCA_036391475.1 Patescibacteria group bacterium
TTGGGGAGAGATAATCAATTCTAAAACCAGCGACATAGGAAAAACCGGGCCAGAAATGAAGGCCCAGTTGTGTCGGAAGAAAGAAAAAGATTAAATTAAGTAGTATTGATGCAAACACTACCCGAGATTGTACAGCAGTTACTTGGTTACAGGAATTATGTACATTTGACGATAGGGAGCCTCACCTCGAGATTCAGTACGTATTTCCGGATTCTCGGAAAGAATCATATGGACAATACGACGTTCATAGGAACTAAGGTTAGGTAAGATAATTTCTTTTTGAAGCTCGATGGCTCTTTGTGCAGCACCATTAGCCAGTTCCCGGAGGGCATCTTCACGTCGTTCTTGATAGTCATTCACATTGAGGTGGAGTTTTGGCCAGATTGAAAATCTTTGGAAAATAATTAAGGAGAAGATCATTCTTAAGGAAGCAAGTCCTTCACCGTGGTGACCGACAAAAATACCGGCATTCTCAGTAGGTACAGTTAGAGTGATGTTAATATTTTCATCGCCCTCGACAGATAGGTCAATCTGTTCATCTTTGAGGCCGAGAAGGGTTAAAACATTCTTAAGGACTTCGATAACTTTGGCTTGATCCATTTTGATTATTAAGATTTTATAATGCGAATTTTTACAAGGAACGGCTTAACACCGCCCCAGCCTGAGAAATAATATTGTTGAATAACCGAAAAGACAGTGGAAATAACCCAGTAGAGGATAAGACCAGATTGGAAGTTAAGTGAAATAAGAACAGTCATTAATGGCATCATATAAACCATCTGGGTTTGCATACTCTGTGCCATTTCCAGACTATCTTCTTCTTTCTTTTTTTCCTCGGTCTTTTTAGGATTTTGGACGTGCTGTTCAAGTCCGGATTGCATCATTAATGAAAAAACAAATTGACTCAATCCTGCGAGGACAGGCAAGATATAGAAAGGGTCCGGTTTAGTGAGATTGAAGTAGAGAAAGGAGAAATTCACAGCAGCACCGTTGATGGTAGGTTGTTTAAGAAATTTCATGAATACTTGATAAAGGGCTATCAAGATAATTATTTGAACTATTTGGGGAAGACAACCTGCCGCCGGGTTTACACCATTTTGTTTATAAAGATCCAGCTGAGCTTGCTGTAGTTTGGCTTTATCGGTATGTTGAGCTTTTAGTTTGTCGAGTTGAGGTTTCAAATCTTGCATTTTCTTGGCCGATTTGATGGTGGGAACCACTAGGGGAATAAGAACAATTTTTATGGCGATGGTTAGGGCAATTATGGCAAGACCTAAATTTCCTCCAAAAATATTATATAAAAAGAGAAGTATCTGATAGATGAAGTCAGTTAGATAAGTAAAAATAAACATAATATTTAGATTTTATCAGGAACAGGGTCGTGACCACCGGGAAATAGTGGATTACATCGTAATATCCGTTTTAAAGAGAGACCTGTGCCTTGAATGATACCATATCTTCTAATAGCGTCCCTGGTATATACGGAACATGTAGGGGTAAAACGACAGGCAAAAGATGAACCAAAAATAAATTTTCCGAGCAAATGATAAAGGGGAGAAATATATCTTTTGTAGAAATTTAAAATGAAATTAATCATGGAACAGTTTGTTCAAGTCAGTCTTTAGATCGTCTATATTAGTCACAAGAGAGTTTTTTTTGGGAATAATTAAATAATCAGCCGGGTAAACGGTGGGTAAGACATCTTGAATAATCGATGACACTCTGCGACGGAGAAAGTTCCTATCTGTAGCCAGTAAACTGATCTTTTTGGAGACAAGAATGGCAAATCTCGGGTTTAATTGTTCTTTGTCGGCAGCCTTGATAACGGTAAAATATCGACCGGAATATGGTTTTCCAATCTTATCGATACGAACTCTTTCAAAACGAAGAGGAAGGAGATTATTTTTAGCTAAAGCCATAACTTAGACAGAGAGTTTAGCTCGTCCTTTGGCACGGCGTCGCTTGATGACATTGCGGCCATCATGGGTAGCCATTTTAGCTCTAAATCCGTGGGTACGGACGCGCTTCATTTTTTTAGGTTGATAGACTCTTTTAGTGGACATGTAGTCATTTTATCATTGATAGACGTGGGTTATTATACCTGACGGGCATTAAAAAAGGCAGGGGAAACCCTGCCTTCATAAATTAGACGATATTTCTGAGACTAGCTTCCTTGATCACAGCCCACGAAGTTAGATAAAACATGAGGTCGCTGTATGGCCGGTGAAGAACAATGACTTCTGCCGGAGGTATTATTGTTTTGTCAACACGAACTGACAATCTATAAGGACGATCGGGCTTGAGTACTAAAGCAAAAGGAACATTTGGTGGGGTCTCGGGAATTAAGAAGACGTGTCCCATACCTTTTATGGGGAGTTTGGCACAGAAATAAGGACTCCTGGGGTTTTTACTTTTTTGTTTAAGAGGATGAATATCGACGATGCCGGGATATGGCTCATAAAGAAAACCAAAAAAACATTCCAAGAGCCCATGAAATTCTTCAACAAATTCAATGAGGGGGATAAGATCGTCGTTTTTTAATTCCAAGGCGATCATGTCGATATATTTATCAAAAGGATCAAGTGGTGTGGCCGGAACAGATTGACGTTTCGATCTAGCAATTAGATCATCGACTTTGGCTCTAGCCAGGTCACGGTACTTCATGTTAGCCTCCTTTTAAGGAAGAAATCGCAGATATTAAAGTACAAAACAATTGGGGTCATTATACACTCTGATGTATTACCTTTGGGTAAACTGGGGGTTGTGTAATTGTGGATAACTGGTTAAAAATAAACTCATCTGCCCAGTTACTAAGTAGTCGACCTTATGGAATTCATAGCCAGTAATGTTTGGCATAGCGTCTGTGGAGAGTTGGAGGTACAAATGACTCCTGCCAGCTTCAACGGATGGATCAAGCCTTGTTTTATAAGGTCTCTGACCCCTATAGATGAAGAAAGATTGATCGTGGAACTGGCAACGCCGTCTTCATATCATACTAAAACGGTGGATGAAAAATACTTTGGACAAATAAAACAGGTGATGGAAAAAGTGACGGGGAAGAAGTGTGAAATAGCTTTAGTGGTCGATGCAAGTAAGACACAGGAACCCAAAGGCAGTAAACAAAACGTTTTTGAACCAAGTCCGGCCAAGGTGAGTTTATTCACGCCACAGGAGGAAGGTAAACAAGTAGGGAGTAACCTCAACCCTAAATACATATTTGATAGCTATGTAGTGGGAAATCCTAATAGGTTGGCTTTTGCCGCTGCAAAGGCAGTGGCCGAAAATCCCGGGTCGAGACATAATCCGTTATTTATATATGGAGGAGTTGGAGTGGGCAAAACTCACTTAATGCATGCAGTGGGACATGAACTGGTAAAAAAAGGAGTAGGAAAGGTTGTTTATGTAACCAGTGAGCAATTTACAAACGACCTGGTTAGCTCGTTTAGATCAAAAATGACCGAAGCCTTTAAAAAGAAGTACAGACAAGTGGGAGCATTGTTGATCGACGACGTTCAATTTTTTTCAGGCAAAGAATCGACTCAAGAAGAATTTTTCCATACTTTTAACGAACTAACTATGAAAGGGGCACAAATCATCATGACCAGTGACCGAAAGCCTCAAGATATCGTCGGATTGGAAGATAGGTTGGTAAGTAGATTTTTGGGAGGTATGGCGGTAGATATTGGTTTGCCCGACTACGAAATGAAATTGGCAATATTAAGACAGAAAGCATTGGAGATAGGTGTACAAGTTGACAGCGACGCTTTTGACCTTGTAGCAAGTTCAATGAATACCAATGCCAGGGAACTTGAGGGAACTTTTGTCCGACTGGCGACAATGGCCAGTATCCAAGGAGGAGTCTTAACCAAAGAGATGGTCCAACAGACCATGGGCTTGCCGGCTATGACTGTAAAATCCGTCAAGGTCAGACCAATAAAAGTCATATCGACTGTCGCTAAATATTTTGACTATAAAAATAAAGACCTATTGGGTTCAAGTAGAAAAGCCGATTTGGTAGAGGCGAGACATATAACAATGTTTTTATTGAGAGATTCATTAGGCCTTCAGTTTACAAAAGTAGGCGAGCTTATGGGTGGCCGAGATCACACGACGGTAATGCACGCGGTGGAAAAGATGAAGGATGAAATTGAGAATAACTCCGATATAAGGCGAAAAGTCTTAGCAGTTAAACAGGCGTTATACACTTAAATATCCACAAGATATACACAGAGTGTGGACAACTTGATAATATGTGGAATAGATCGGTAATTGAAGAATAAGTTAAAAGAAGTTGTTGACAATCAGAGGAAAATAATCAACATAAAACCGGACTTTAAAGAAGATAGTGACGCCTGAAAAAATAATTTTTACATATCCAATGTTTGATCTATCAATCAAAAATGCGTGTAGGAATTTAGATTTTGAGCCTGAGAGGTGCGTGTCATTAACATATCCACAACACCTACTACTAGTACTACTATTTATATATAAATAAAGTAATTAGTATGTGCTTATTTCGGTAAGAGAGATAAGAGGCAAGTTTAATGCGTGGCTTTGTATTAGAATATTGTTAATGAAGATAACCGTTCTAGCAGAAAACTTAAAAAGGGGTTTAGGAATTGTTAATAGGGGAATAAGTAGCAGACCTCAGTTATCTGTTTTGTCGGGAGTTTTGATCAAAGCTTCAAGTGAAGGACTTTTTTTAGTCTCAACCGACTTGGAAATGAGTTTTTGGCTAAAGATGGGGGCTAAGGTAATTGAGGAAGGTGAGATCGTAATGCCGGCAAAATTATTGACAGAGTTAGTCCTGACTTTACCTGCCGGACCGGTGGAAATGAATACCGATAAACAGACTTTAAAAATTGTTTGTGATGGGGTAAAAGCAGAAATAATGGGTCAGGTCGCAGATGATTTTCCGGTGATCCCCAGATTAAAGAAAGCTCAGGTGTTACTTAATTCCGGTGAGTTTAGAGAGAAGGTCGATAAAGTATCCATATCCGCCGCCAAAGACGATACTAGACCCATCCTGACAGGCGTATTGTGGGACTTTGCTGCCGATGGAGTATCCATGGTTGCAACAGATGGGTATCGTCTCAGTATCGATAAATTGGGTTTGAGCAAAACTTCTTCGTCTTGGGAAGGCAGAGTAATTCTTCCGGCAAAATCTTTAACGGAAGTGGCCAGAACATTGGCAGATACCGGTGAAGATAAATTTGAAGTAGAATTCGACAAAGAAAATCAGCAAGTGATATTTGGCCTTAACGAGGTTGAAATAGCTTCCAGATTGATAGCTGGAGAGTTTCCTCCTTATCAGCAAATTTTACCGAATACGTATAAAACAAAAGCAGAGTTCTCGAGAGACAGTCTTCTCGATGCAGTTAAAAGAGCAAAATTATTTGCCAGAGAGAATGCCAACATAGTGAAGTTAGTGCTTGAAGATAATAAATTGAAAATTACAGCCGAGAGTAGCCAATTGGGAAATAATTCCACAGAGATCGATACTGAAAAAGAAGGTGACGATATCTCGGTAGCATTTAATGCTCAGTATTTACTTGACTATTTGTCAATATGTACAGACGACAAAATTACCTGGGAAACCGAAGGAGAATTGAAACCAAGTGTTTTTAAAACCAGTGATGAAAATTGGTTACAAGTAGTAATGCCTGTAAGAGTTCAAGGTTAGTTGGATTGGGCCGCAGGAATTACATACAAGCCTTCTTGGATCGGAGCAGTCGTCCCTCTAAGGGATCCGGATAATAAGTAGACCGGTGAGAAAGTATTTCCAATGAGCATATAAGCCAATTGAACTTTGGTAGTGGTGAGATTGAGCTCGGTATTGGAAGCTGTTTTAAAATTACTTCCCAAATCCGGTGAAGTGTTTATTCTAAGGGCCAAATCAAAGTTTTTTTCCGCTTCCGAAAATGGAGTAATATTTACTTCGATTCCTTGAGAAATGGTTCTATAGCCGCCAATTACAGACATGCTATGTAGATTAAGAGCACGATCAATATACAGAGTAAATATGGCACCTGTCTCGGATATGGAAACAACAGGATAATTAT
>DASVZW010000141.1:0-3026 GCA_036391475.1 Patescibacteria group bacterium
TCAATGGGTGGAAATATCACCTTGAGAGATTTGGTCGTTGACACTTCCGGAGATATAAAGGCGGCGGTAATATGGGGAGGTGTGGTTGGCTCATACAACGACCTAATGTACAACTGGCAGCATAAGGTAAAGTTTGTTCCATCACCGAGAGAATTAGCTTTAAGAAATAACAACAGACAAAGGCTTGTAGACAAATACGGATCGCCCGTAACAAATCCAATTTTTTGGAATACTTTGGATCCGACATATTATTTGAGCGATATTAATACTCCTTTGCAGCTTCATGTAGGTGGTAGTGATGAAGAGGTTCCCGTAGCGTTTTCCGAAAGTCTATCTGAAAAAATGACCAGCTTAGGAAAAAACGTTGAATACTATGTCTATCCGGGGGCAAATCACAATATCAGTCAAGGATTTTCACAAGCGATGAAAAGATCTTTGGACTTTTTTGATAAATATCTTAAATAATAGAAAAGATGTAGTTCCAAATTTTATCCGTTTGTAATATATTTTATATATTCGTGTCTGGAAACATAACAGATGCGATTAATTAAATATTTAAATTACATTAAAGGAGGTAACGATATGGAGGATACAAACGTAAACTCTGTAGAGAAGAAGGGTGGAGGTATGTATGCGGTCGGGTTAATAATTATTTTGGCTCTAGGTTTTGTTGGCTTTAAGGGAGTTAGGCACATTCTAAGAGCTCAGGCAGGCCAAGTCGCAGGAGCTGTTGTCCAAGCAGCAAACGATGTAACTGCATCCCCTTCTCCTACTCCGGACGTTAAAGTTGATCAAACAATTACTGTCGATGCAGCTAATTTCTCTTTTACACCAAAGACTATTAATGTCAAGAAAGGGCAGGTAATTAAGATCATATTAAATAATAAAGAAGGGTTCCATGATTTAAAGATCGATGAGCTTAATGTAAATACCGGAAGAATAGGAGCAAATCAAACGGCCGAAGCCGTTTTCACTGCCGATAAAGTCGGTAGTTTTCAGTATTACTGTAGCGTGGGTACTCACCGGAAAATGGGTATGTGGGGAACAATCATTGTGCAGTAAGGAAACAGAATTAAATAAGAAAAATACGCTCGATAGTGGGCGTATTTTTTTTAATCTCCTCTTAATATCAGTCTTGCTACTATGTCCATAGTTAAAAATTAATTATATTTATGGAGAATAATTTTTCATCGGCGATTAAAAAGGGGTCGTTAGTTTTGGGAAGTGCTGTATTGTCAATTTATACGCTTTGGAATATCGCTTCTAATGTTCCAAAGGTGAATGCTGCCACTCCATGTATCATCACTTTATTTGGAGTTAAGTATGATGTCGCTCCTTTGCAGTCGATCCACACAGGGGGAAATATTTTTGTTTGTGGGACAGACATGACCTCAGTTTATCAGTCACAACACGGGACTGACGTAACCAGGATGATCCCATATTTATTGGTTACGCCAACGCCTACTCCTACCAACACTCCAACACCTACTCCGGTAGTTACTCCTAATCCGAGTCCAACTCCGATGCCAACCTTAACACCAACTCCAAACCCTAGTATTACTCCCACTCCGACAATAAGCGGTAAAAGAGATGACACAGGGGAGCTGCACGAAAGTACAGAAGGAGAAATAAATGAGAATGAGCAAGAAAGTGACGGTGATCGTCATACGGCTAGCGTTTCTTTATCAGTTTCACAAGGAAAGGAGGAAACAAATCATCACGACTAAAATCTTAATCAAATAGCCAATAAACATAAAATCACAGGCTTACCACCTGTGATTTTGGAATTGATCCACAAATTTTTCTTTAATATCTGACTTTATAATTCTTAGTTATATTTTGACCATCTAAGGTTTGATAAGTGATCATCAGTCTCATGTTGCTGATATTCTTATGTGCTGTACAGGCTCCATGAGAACAAGTGCCTAAGAAAACACTTCTTGAGGTACTTTTTTCGTTGGCATTAATACCACCAAGGGCTTGATCGATACCATTACTGGAATAAATGACATTGTAGGAGACGCCTTTTGTATTCCCCAAGCCTCTAAAGCTTAAATTTAAGTATTGTTTCCAGCCGGTGAACTTGGCGGAAACAGAGAAGGGGCTGTATAAAGATGACGATGAAGAAGCCTTATTCCAAGCTCTTTTTTTGGCGGCGAGGGCCGGGTCGTTGAAGGATAAAAAGGCTATTGAAACAAATAAGAAAATCGATAGATATGTAATAAATTTCATTGAGTTTATAATAGCATTTAAGATGCTTTCAAAACAAATTTGGGCTTTAATTGGCACGGTAGTTGTAATAGGAATGGTACTAGGAATCTTTGTCTTTAAAAAAGAAAACCCGGTAAAAAAGACAGAGATAACAGTCGTTACACCAACGGCCACTCCCACTCCGACTCAAGTTGCTCTTGCAACTTGGACAGATGAAGCCGGTTTTACTTTTCAGTATCCTGAAGGAACAACGATCGATAAACATCCTGAAGACAACAAAAATTACGCCGACTTGACATTGACGTTCCCAAATCAGAATTCTTTAAGCGTTATTATGTCGGACAATAGCTTTAAGAATCTTGATGGCTGGGTAGGACAAAGATCGGCAATCGATACTACCTTGGAAGGTAGACCGGCTAAAAAAATAATTGAAAATGGAATTACCACCATCGCTTGCATAGATAACGAGGTGTTGGTAACTATATCCGGTCAAGATGTGTCTCAAGTAGTGGATTCGTGGAAGTTTGTTTATCCTACTCCGGTTGCCGCCAAGAATACCGGTTCGTCGGTAAGTAGCGGTGATGTTTTGGAAGAGTTTTAACGGTTAGGGCTCGCCAATTAGATAGTTGCCTCACCTGACTCGGTCACCGATATTCATCTTCTGGTCATTCTCAGGACTCCCCTCACTTTCGTTCGGGACCTGCCTCGCCAAAACTGTTACAGGTTTGGCTCCGACTTTCGAGTCCTATTCAAGCAATAACAAAAAATTCTTCCACAAGGGAAGAACTTTATTGTTGCCGGACTAGTGGACTCGG
>DASVZW010000142.1:0-10334 GCA_036391475.1 Patescibacteria group bacterium
GAGCAGGAACGTGAACGTGGAATCACCATCGTTTCCGCTGCTACTACCACTTTCTGGACCCCTGTTCTTGAAGACGCCAACATCAAAGATGAATGTCGTTTCAACATCATTGATACTCCGGGGCACGTCGACTTCACTGCTGAAGTAGAACGTTCACTCCGTGTTCTCGATGGAGGCATTATTGTTCTGGATGCCGGCTCCGGTGTTCAATCTCAAACCGAAACCGTCTGGAGACAAGCGGACAAATATAAAGTTCCTCGTATTGCTTTCATTAACAAAATGGACGTTTTAGGTGCCGATTTCATGGCTACCATCAAGGATGTTCATGAGAAATTGGCCGCCAAGACCGCCATTATGGCTCTCCCTATTGGAGTCGAAAACACTTTCAAAGGAATCGTCCTTTTACTTGAACGCAAAACCATCATCTGGAAAGGTGATGAGACCGGTGCTCACTATGAAGTCACTGCCGGTTACCCCGAAGACATGAAGGATCAATGTGAAGCCGAAAGAGCCAAGCTCATCGAGGCTATCGTCGAAACCGACGAAAAATTGATGGAGAAATACCTTAATGGTGAAGAACCTTCCATGGCCGATCTCAAGACTGCTCTCCGCCGTGCCACTATCGCCAACGAGATCGTTCCGGTTTTCCCCGGTTCATCCTTAAGAAATAAAGGTGTTCAACCCTTACTTGACGCTGTTGTCGATTTCCTTCCTTCTCCCTTAGACAAAAATGTCACTGTTGGTATCAACCCCAAAACCAACGCCGAAGAGATCAGAAAACCTGACGCCGCCGAACCTTTCGCCGGACTCTCCTTCAAGATCCAGGCCGACCCTCACGTCGGTAAGCTCACCTATGTCCGTATTTACTCGGGCAAAATCACTTCCGGTTCATATATTTATAATGCCAGCAAGGGCGAACGCGAAAGAATTGGTCGTTTGATGCTCATGCACGCCAACTCCAGAGAAGAGATCGAAACCGCTCAAGCCGGAGAGATCGTCGGTGTCGTTGGCCTCAAAGCTACCAAAACCGGAGACACCCTCTGTGATGAAGGTCACCCAATTATTCTCGAATCCATTAACTTCCCCGATCCGGTTATTTCACTCGCCATCGAACCCAAGACCAAAGCCGATCAGGAAAAACTTGATCTTGCTTTAGGTAGACTCGCCGAAGAAGATCCAACCTTCAAGATCAAGACCGACCACGAAACCGGTCAAACCGTCATTGCCGGTATGGGCGAACTCCACCTTGAAATTTTGGTCGACCGTCTGAGACGTGAATTTAAAGTCGATGCTACCACCGGTAATCCTCAAGTTGCTTATCGCGAAACCATCACCAAAGAAGCTAGAGGTGAAGGTAAGTACATTCGCCAATCAGGTGGCCGCGGTCAATATGGTCATGCCATTTTGGTGGTTACCCCCAAAGCCAGAGGCGAAGGTTTTACCTTTACCAACAAGATCGTTGGTGGTTCCATTCCTAAAGAGTTCATTGGTCCTATCGAAAAAGGTGTCCGTGAAGCTTTGGATAACGGTTTGATCGCCGGCTTCCCCATGGTCGATCTTGATGTCGCCGTCGTCGATGGTTCTTTCCACGAAGTTGACTCATCCGAAATGTCTTTCAAGATCGCCGGTTCTATGGCCCTCCAAGATGCCGTCAAGCACGCTGGTCCGGTCATCCTTGAACCTATCATGAAAGTCGAAGTCACCACTCCCGAAGAGAACATGGGTGATATCATTGGAGATCTCTCCAGTAGACGTGCTCAAATCGCCGGTACCGCTCAGCGTGGGAACGCCCGTGTTATTACCGCTCAAGTTCCTCTTTCCGAGCTTGGCGCCTACGCCACTGCCATCCGTTCTTTGACCGCCGGTCGCGCCAGTTACTACATGGAGCCCAGTCATTATCAAGAATTACCTGGCAGTTTGGCTGCTAAATTGTTGAAAACTCCTGCAATTTAGCTTAAAATCTGATACAATTGCAACGTCTAAAAAAATTAGTAATTAAATAAATAATAATTAAATAAATATGGCAACATACGCTCGCACCAAACCACACGTTAATATCGGTACCATTGGTCACGTTGACCACGGCAAGACTACTTTAACTGCCGCTATTACTACTACCTTAGCTGCTCGTGGATTAGCTGAAGCTCTTCCTTTCGATCAGATCGATAAATCTCCCGAAGAGAGAGAGCGTGGAGTTACGATCCAAATCTCCCACGTTCCTTACGAGACCGCTACCCGTCACTACGCCCACATTGACTGTCCTGGACACAGAGACTACATCAAGAACATGATCACCGGTGCCGCTCAAATGGACGGTGCTATCTTGGTCGTCGCTGCGACAGATGGTCCTATGCCTCAGACCAAAGAGCACTTACTCTTGGCTCACCAGGTTAACGTTCCTCGTATCGTCGTCGCTTTGAACAAATGTGATGCCGTTACCGATCCGGAACTTCTCGAATTGGTTGAGTTGGAAATCCGTGAACTCTTAAAGAAATATCACTTCGAAGAAGACACCCCGATCATTCGTGTCTCCGCTTTGAAAGCCCTCGAAGGTGATAAAGAAGCTCAAGATGGCATCATGAAACTCATGGATGCAGTCGACACCTGGATTCCTACCCCGGTTCGTGACCTCGACAAACCTTTCCTTATGCCTGTTGAAGACGTTTTCTCTATCAAAGGCCGTGGAACTGTTGTTACCGGTCGTATCGAAAGAGGCATTGTCAAAGTTGGTGACGAAATTGAGATCGTCGGTATCAAAGCTACGGTTAAATCAGTCGTTACCGGTGTCGAAATGTTCCACCAATCCCTTGACCAAGGTCAAGCTGGTGACAACGTCGGTCTTCTCTTAAGAGGTATTGAAAAAGATGACGTCCAAAGAGGTCAAGTATTGGCCAAACCTGGATCCATCACTCCTCACACCAAGTTCGAAGCCGAAGCTTATATCTTAGGCAAAGACGAAGGTGGCCGCCACACTCCTATGTTCACTGGCTACAAACCTCAATTCTTTATCCGCACCACTGACGTTACCGGAGAAGTTAAACTCCCCGAAGGCGTCGAGATGATCATGCCTGGCGACAACGCCAAGATGTCCGTCGAACTCATAGCTCCTATCGCTATGGAAGATGGACAACGCTTCGCTATCCGCGAAGGTGGTTTGACCGTCGGTGCTGGTGTCATTACCAAAATTATTGCCTAAACGTCACTTAAGTTAGCAAATTAGCACTTTTTAAAAACTTCATATGCAGGACCAACCACGTATTCGTGTCAAATTAAAGTCATTCGACCACCGCGTTATTGACGAAGCGGCCAAGAAAATCATTCAGGCAGCCTTAGTCTCCGGTGCCCAGGTGGTTGGTCCTGTTCCTCTGCCCACGAGGAAAAAGGTCATTGTCGTCTTAGCTTCTCCCCATACTGACAAAGACGCTCGTGAGCAATACGCCGTTCTCACACACAAAAGACTCATTGATATCGTTTCTCCTACTAATAAAACCATTGACTCCCTTCAACACCTAGACCTCCCTGCCGGCGTTGGCATTGAGATCAAGATGTAAGTCGCTTAATATGTCTACTTTGAATTAATAAAACAGCCTCTGTCCATTTTCGGCCCGCCGAGAACCTAAGAGGTAGTCTGTAAAAATGCTTAATAAAATATACGCAACCAAGGACCGTCAAACTCAAACCTTCGTCGAAGGTAAAAGAGTCCCTTTGACTGTTCTGAAAGTTGAACAACACATAGCGCTTAACGCTAAAACCACTGATAAAGACGGTTACTCCGCCCAAATTGTTGGTATCGGTTCAACTACCAAAACTAAAAACAAACCACTTTCCGGTTTCTTTAAGAAAATTGGTTTGGAAATGATTCCCAGAATTATTCGTGAGGTCCGCTCCGAAGAAACTGCCGAATCTAAATCAGCTGTCAACATCGCTGAGATATTAGTTCCTGGTACCTTGGTTATGGTTACTGCTACTTCCAAAGGTAAAGGTACTGCCGGTGTCATGAAACGCCATGGTTTCCATGGTGGTAACCGCACCCACGGACAATCCGATCGTTCTCGTGCTCCTGGTTCTATTGCCAGAGGTACTACTCCGGGTCGTATCGTCAAGGGTAAACGCATGGCCGGACATATGGGCTCCGAAAACATCGCCGTTAGAAATCTCAAAGTTCACTCTTTTGATGCCGAAACCGGCAAGCTTGAGGTAACCGGATTGATCCCTGGCGCTAAAGGAACACTTGCTTCTATTATCGTTACCAACAAAGCCTAACTAACATGCCTAAAAAGATTACTACCACCACTGCCGCTCCACAAACTATCAACTCCTTCAATGTTGAGGTGTCTCCTTCCTTGATTTCTCAGGCTATATACGTTTATCAAGCCAACTCTCATCGTGGTGTTGCCAAAGTTAAAACCCGTGGAGAAGTCAACCGTACTACCAAAAAAGTTTACAAACAAAAAGGTACCGGTAATGCCCGTCACGGTTCCAGATCAGCGCCCATCTATGTTGGTGGTGGTGTCGTCTTCGGTCCTCTTGGAATCTCTACTCCTTTAAAATCCTTAAACCAGAAGATGAAACTAAAAGCTCTGGCTGGTATCTTGAACCTTTACCAGAAAGAAAACCGTCTTTCTTTGATGGAATCTACTTCTTTTAAGAATCTTTCTACCAAAGAAGCCATCAAACTTCTTCCAGAAGGCTACGATCAAAAATCCTTTGCCGTCGTCCATTTCAACGAATCCAAAGATGTTCTCAAATCTCTAGGAAACATTGAAGGAATAAATCTTTTAGCCGCTAACCGTTTGAACGTTCTTAAAGTCGCTCAAAACGCTAAGCTCATTGTTACTCAAAACGCCATTGACCAGCTCGTCAAAAGACTGGAACCGGTTATGATCACTAAAGCCAAATAACTATGTCAACTCCTTTAATTCACCAAAACACCATCGTTACCCCGGTCGTCACTGAGAAGAGTTACGGCTTGGCTACCTTTGATAAATATGTCTTTAGAGTAGCTCCTTCAGCCAGTAAATATCAGATCAAACAGGCGATCAAAGATCTCTTTAAAGTCGACGTTGTCTCCGTTAGTACGGTCAAACAAGGCTCTCGAAGAGTCAGATCCATGAAAACTGGTAAATACTCCAATACTCCGGTTGAAAAGAAAGCTATTGTTCAAATCAAAAAAGGCCAGAAGATCGATATCTTTAGTGCCCTCAAGTCATAAAACATATGAAGTCTACCACTCCTAAAAAACTAACCAGCATCAATCCAAAATCCTCCGGCCGTAACCACTCCGGTAAGATTACTGTCCGTCACCAAGGTGGCCGTCAGAAAAGATTCCTCCGTCACATCGACTGGAAAAGATTGGTCAATCTTCCCGCTAAAGTTAGTGCTATCGAGTACGACCCAAATCGTACCGCCGACATTGCTTTATTGGTTTACCCCAATGGTCTTAAAGATTACATTTTGGCTCCTCTCGGACTCAAAGTTGGTGACACCGTTGTTTCTTCCGAAACTGCTGAAATAAAAGTTGGCAACTGTCTTCCTCTTAGAAATATTCCTTTAGGAGTTGAGATCCACTGTTTGGAGATCACTCCCGGCAAAGGCGCCCAAATGGTCAGAAGTGCCGGCAACGTTGCCGTCGTTCAATCAAAAGAAGGCGAGACCATCACCATCAAACTCCCCTCCGGCGAAGTCCGTATCTTCAAAGGTGCTTGCAAAGCGACTATTGGCTCATTAAGTAATCCTGAACACCGTCATGAACAAATTGGTTCAGCCGGTCGTGCCCGTCACATGGGTCGCCGTCCAACCGTTCGTGGTGTTGCTCAAGATCCTAGATCTCACCCACACGGTGGTGGTGAAGGTCGTTCCGGAATCGGCTTGAAATCTCCTAAATCTGTTTACGGCAAACGTGTCATGGGTGTCCGTACCAGAAACAAGAAGAAACACAGCAATCATGTCATTATCAAACACCGCTACTCTAAATAAAATAATATGTCCAGAAGTTCAAAAAAAGGACCATATGTCGACGAAAAGCTTCAGATCAAAATTGATCGGATGAAAGCCGCCGGCAAAAAAGAACCCATCAAAACTTGGGCTCGAAATAGTCAGATCCCACCAGAATTCGTGGGTTATACATTCTTGGTTCACAACGGTAAAGTTTTCAAAGATGTCTTCGTTACCGAAGATATGGTTGGACACCGCTTGGGTGAGTACTCACTTACTCGCACTTTCCGTGGTCATGGACGTATTGTTAAGAGAGTTCTAAGTAAAACCTAAAATCCTATGGCTACCACTAAATCAAATACCAAAATCATTACTGCCAGGACCAGCCAAGCTTTGGTTTCTCCTCGCAAGGCCAACCTTTTATTAAAAACTTTGGTTGGAAAACCGGCCGCTCTGGTTATCAAGAGTCTTCCTATGATCTCCAAGAGAGCTTCTGATCCTGTTTTGAAACTCGTCAAACAAGCTGTCGGCAATGCCGTGTCTCAATCTCATCTCTCACCCGATTCTTTGATAATCGATTCGGCTTACGCTACCAAAGGCAGAGTTCTCAAACGTGCTCACATCGGTGGACGTGGTAGGACCAAACCTTACGAGCGCACCGCAGCTCATCTCACCTTGAACCTTAGAGTTAAATCCGCTGTTCTTCCTGTTGCCAAGGCCGAGCCCAAGGTCGAAAAGGTAGAAGAAGTCAAAGAAGCTCCAAAGGCTAAAGTTTCTACTAAGAAAAATATCAACAAATAAAAGACCATGGGTAAAAAAGTCAATCCAATCATTTTTAGAACCGGAATTATCTTCCCAACCAAGTCGGTTTGGTTCAGCACTATCAAGAACTATTCTAAGTTCGTACTGGAGGACAACAAGATCCGCCGCTACTTGGAACAAAAGCTGAAACTCGCCGGTATCACCAACATTGAGATCAAACGTTCGATCAATACCATTGATATCTTCATGTACGTTGCCCGTCCCGGTGTCGTCATCGGTCGTGGTGGTTCTTCATTGGAGCAGCTGAAGAAAGATGTCGAAACCCTTCTTCATATCAACCCCAAAGCTAAAGGCGCCATCAAAGTTAATCTCCACCCTATGGAGATCAAAGTCCCCGATTTGTCATCCGCTATTATCGCCGACAGATTGGCCAACCAGCTCTCTCACCGCTATCCTTTCCGACGTGCCGCTAACCAAGCTATAGAAAAAGTTATGGCTGCAGGCGCAAAAGGTGTTAAAATAGTCTTCTCCGGAAGAATTGACGGTGCCGAGATTGCTCGCCAAGAATCTTTTAAGCAAGGTCGCGTTCCCTCTCAAACTTTAAGAGCCAACATTGATTACTGTGAACTTCCTGCTCTGACCAGGTCAGGTTATGTTGGAATTAAAGTCTGGATCTATACCGGAGACGTATTAGCTAAATAACTTATATATAAAATCCTATGTTGCAACCAGCTAGACGCAAATACAGAAAAGAATTTAGAGGCACCATGAGTGGTGTTGCTACCAGAAGTAACGAACTCAGTTATGGTGACTTCGGAATTAAGACCCAGGAATGTGGTTGGCTTTCTGCTGCCGAAATTGAATCTGCTCGCCGTACTATTACTCACCACACCAAACGTGTCGGTAAATTCTTCCTTAGAGTTTTCCCTCACAAACCAATCGGCTGGAAAACCCCTGGTGCCCGTATGGGTTCCGGCAAATCGGATGTTTCGGGTTACGTCGCCGTTGTTAAACCCGGTCAGATCCTGATGGAAGTTTCCGGTGTCTCTCGTGAGGTCGCTGCTGAGGCTATCCGTCTCGCCAGTCACAAACTTTCTGTTAAGACCAAATTTATAGAAAAAGAAAATGCCTAAAACAGCCAAAACCGCCAACACCGAAGCTAAAGTGGAAAAAACCATGGACACTCTTGCTGAGCTAAAGACTAAATTAGTGGAGATTAAACTCTCTATTAAAGCCGGTCAGGAAAAAAACACCAACGCTCACAAAAAAATGAAAAAAGAGATAGCTCAATTGTTAACTAAATCTAACAAGAAATAAAACCTATGAAAAAACACTTAACCGGCGTCGTCAAAAGCGACAAAATGATCAAGAGTGCCACTGTTATCGTTACCAGTGTTAACGTTCACCCCAAATATCTAAAACGTACCAAGGTGACCAAATCCTACACTGTCCACAATGAAGTTGGCGCCAAAGCAGGCGATCACGTCATCATCGAAGAGACCAAACCTATTAGTAAGACCATCCATTGGCAAATAATTAAAGTCAAATGATTCAATTAAGATCCGTCCTAAACGTCGCTGACAACTCAGGTGCCAAATTAATCAAAGTTATTTTGGTTCATGGTGGTTCTCACCGCCGCTTCGGTTATGTTGGTGACATTGTCACCGCTGCCGTTGAAGGCGCCGACACCAACGGTGCTGTCAAAGACAAACAAGTTGTGAAAGCTGTTGTTGTTCGTTGCCGCAAAGAAACCCGTCGTCCTGACGGTACCTTCGTCCGCTTCGACGATAACGCTGCCGTTATTATTGACTCGATTGGGAGTAAGCAACCTCTCGGAACCCGTATCTTCGGCCCTATAGCTCGTGAGGTAAAAGATGCCGGTTTCGCCAAGATCGCTTCTCTCGCCCCCGAAGTCGTCTAAAAAAATGTTCCCCGTATTAAATCGGGACTAAAAATAAAAGCATATGTTTAAGTTCAAAATCGGAGACACAGTCAAGATCACAGCCGGCAAAGATAAAGGCCGTACTGGAAAGATCCTTAAGGTTAACCCCAAAGAGGATTCTGTCTTGGTCGAAAATGTCAATCTCTACAAAAAAAATATCAAAGCCAAGGGTAACGAAGCCGGTCAAACCGTCACCTTACCCCGCGCCATTTCCGTCGGCAGTATCGCTCTCATCTGTCCCAGCTGTCAAAAACCCACCCGTGTAGGTTTTGATGCTTCACAGAAGCCAAAAGTCAGAGTCTGTCATCTTTGCCGCCAGGTTATCAACGACAATACCCCCAAAGCCAAATGACACAACTTCTAAAAGAAAAATACAACAAAGAAATTCGTCCGGCTCTTCAAAAAGAGTTGAACCTCAAGAATATCGAAGAAACTCCTAAATTGGTTAAGATCACTCTTAATACCAGTTCCAAGGACTTCAAAACCGATAAAGATCTCTTAGCCAAAACTAAGGCTTGGATAGGCATCATCACCGGTCAAACTCCTCTCGAGACCAAGTCCAAGAAATCTATCGCTGCTTTCAATCTTCGTCAAGGTGAAGTCGTTGGTCTCAAAGTAACTCTAAGAGGCGAACGCATGTATGACTTCTATCAAAAATTGATCGACATTGCTCTTCCTCGTTTGAAAGATTTTCAGGGAGTTTCTCGAAAAACATTCGATAGAAATGGTAACTATACCCTCGGACTTTCCGAACAGATCGTGTTTCCTGAGGTTGAATATGATAAAATCGGGAGGATTCAAGGCCTAGAGATTACCATCTCCACTTCAGCCAAAGACCCCAAGTCTGCCGAAAAACTTTTGGAAGTTCTCGGTATGCCTTTTACAAAAGAAGCCTAAATTAATTAAGATTAAATAACTGTGGCTAAAACAAGCAAAATCGTTAAATCAAAAAAACTCAAGGGTCACTCAACCCGAGACCACAACCGCTGTCAACTTTGCGGACGTCCCCGTGGATATATTCGTATCTTCGGTATCTGCCGTCACTGTTTCAGAAAATTGGTCCAGAAGGGTGAACTTCCTGGAGTCTACAAAATGTCAAAATAATATGGATACTACCGCGGATTTTCTCACTATACTAAGAAATGGCTACCAGGCTAAGAAAGAACGTGTCGTTGTCAACGCCACCAAAACCCGTTTAGCCATTACCCAGATCTTAAAAGACGAAGGTTTCGTCGCCGACTACAAAGTCTCCGAAGCCAAACCTTCCAACAAAATGACCATTACTCTTCGTTATTTTGACAAAAACTTGCCAGCTATTGCCGGCATCAAAAAAGTCAGTGTCCCCAGTGTTCGTATCTACGCCGGTTACGACGAACTCCCCATCACCCTCTCAGGTGCCGGTCTCACAATTGTTTCTACCTCAGCTGGTTTTATGACCGGCAAAGCCGCTAAAGAAAAACATCTTGGTGGCGAAGTTATCTGTCAAATTTGGTAAATCCATAAACATACAAAAAATATGAGCCGCATAGGACGCAAACCCCTCCATCTACCCGAAAACGTTAAGTTCGAGAAAATCGAGGAGATTCTAAAATTTACTGGCCCCAAAGGCACTTTGGAAGTTACTCTTCCCAAGCCTATCAAGGTCGAGGAAAAAGACAACGTCTTAACCTTTGTTAGAGACAACGATATCCCCGCT
>DASVZW010000143.1:0-1644 GCA_036391475.1 Patescibacteria group bacterium
TTTTGAGGGTCATGGGAAAACCTTGACTGCCTTCGGGAATCGTTTTACTTATTGAATCAACTTTGCTATACGGCATCCCCATCACCCGGCCAATGTCACGGACAGCAGCTCTGGCTTTCATCGTACCGAAAGTGCAGATCTGACCTACCTTTTCATGGCCATAAGTATCGGCAAGATAATGGATCAAGTCATCACGGTGAATATCGGCTACATCCAGATCAATATCCGGAGGCGAGGGACGGAAGGGATTTAAAAAACGTTCGAAGGGCAACCGGAAACGCAGTGGGTCGACAGTGGTGATGCCCATACAATAGGAGACTAATGATCCGGCTGCGGAACCTCTAGTATTGGTGTAGATCCCGGTATCATCGGCAAAGTGGACGATGCCCGATTCAAGCAAGAAATAAGGTGAGTAACCTTTTTTCTCGATAATGTCCAATTCGTATAAAAGTCTTTCTTCTTGCTCGGGTGAAACCGAACCAAATATTTCTTTACAACCGGCAAAGGCTCTTTCTTTTAAAACTTCTCCGGCAGTTTTGCCTTCGGGTAGATGAATTTTTGGGAAATACCACTGACCTAAAGTGATTTCAATTTGACAGCGGTCCGCGATCTTTTGGGTATTTTCCAAGGCTTCAGGATGATCGGGAAATTCGTTTTGCATTTCTTCGGGGCTTTTTAAATAGAAGTCCGGGGTATCGATATAACGCATACGGTTAACATCCTCGAGCATTTTCCCCGACTGAACGCAGATTAGAGCATCTTGGGCAGCAGCGTCATCCTTATTTATATAGTGAGAATCATTAGTAGCTATTATCGGAATACCCATCTCCTTGCTGAGTTTTAGCAGACCCTCTTCGGCTTTTAATTCATGCTCGTACATTTCCTGAAGTTTGGGTTTTATTTCCGGAGGGACTTGTGGGTTCCTGGCATGAACATCATAGTGATGACGCTGGAGTTCAATAAAGATATTTTGTGACCCAAAGATCTCCTCGTATTCCTTGAGCTCTTTTTTGGCACTGTCATAACTTTCCTCTATCAACAATTTTTGAACTCTACCGGCAGGACAAGCGGTGGCACAAATTATGCCCTTGGAATACTTGGCTAAAGTCTCTTTGTCGACACGGGGTTTGTAGTAAAAGCCTTCCATTTGTCCAATGGTGACTATCTTCATCAAGTTTTGATAGCCCTCAAAGTTTTCCGACAAGAGAATTAAATGGTTGGCATCCTGTTTGGTTTTGTCGAATCTGGAATTTTTGGCCAGGTAAATTTCACAACCCAAAATTGGCTTGATCTCTTCTTTTAAACATTTTTTATAAAAATCTATACAACCATACATCGAACCATGATCGGTAATGGCCAAATGTGTTTGTTCGAATTCTTTGGTCTTGGCAATTAACTTACTGATCTTGGAAAGACCGTCTAGTAAAGAATATTCAGTATGGACGTGTAAGTGTGTAAACTTGGGCATCGCTAACCAATCTTACGTTAGCTGTTCAATAATTCAAGTACCAGTTGATTGAGAGTTTTGGGATCGGCCTGTCCTTTTGTCTCTCTCATAGCTTGTCCAACGAAGAAACCGGCTACAGTGGTTTTGCCCTTCTTAAAGTCGGCAACTATTTGAGGGTTAGCATCCATGATCTTCCG
>DASVZW010000144.1:0-3317 GCA_036391475.1 Patescibacteria group bacterium
GGGAATTTATTTTAAACGGCAGTAAATTACGTGGAGAGTTCGCCCTGGTCAAAATTAAACCAAAAATATCATATTTTAGTAGGAATAAAAAAGCAGGCAATAACTGGTTACTTTTAAAAATGAAGAAGGACGAACCAATTGCCACGATCAAAAAGGACAAGATGCCTCACGAGATTCAACCGATGCTGGCCACCTTGACCGATCAGCCTTTTGATAAAGAAAACTGGTTTTTTGAGATCAAATGGGATGGCTATAGAGCCATAACCGAAATTGAAAATGGTGAAGTTAAGTTGTATTCCAGGAATGGGCTTTCATTTATCAGTAAATTTCCGGATTTAGTAAAAGAACTTAAAAAAATTAAGCATGATGCTGTTCTCGACGGCGAAGTGGTGGTGTTAAGTAAAAACGGAAAGCCATCTTTTCAGATGCTACAAGATTATGACAAAAAACATGAAGGTGAACTCGTTTATTATGTTTTTGATATTCTTTACTTGGATGGTGAGGATTTACAGAGTAAACCTCTAAGAGAAAGAAAAAATATCTTAAAAACGGTAATAAATGAGAACGGGACAATAGCACTGGGAGATGAAGTTGAAAAGGTTGGTAAAGCTTTTTTTGAAGCGGTAAAAGAACAAGATCTTGAAGGGATCATGGCCAAAGATGCCAGCAGCCCTTACCGACAAGGGGTCAGAGGTCAAGAATGGCTAAAATTAAAAACTCATTTAAGACAGGAAGCCATTATTTGTGGATTTACTGCTCCCAAAGGAAGCAGAGAAAAATTTGGGGCTTTGGTTTTAGGAGCTTTTAAAAATAATAATCTCGACTACATTGGTGATGTTGGTACAGGTTTTGATGATAGGAAATTGATTGAAATATATAAAATGATGAAACCGTTGGTCCAAAAAAAGTGTCCCTTTGCTGACGTACCTAAGATTGACACAGGAATAACCTGGATCAAGCCAAAACTTATTGCCGAAATAAAATTTCAAGAATGGACCGGCGAAGGCTTAATGAGACAACCGGTTTTCTTGGGATTGAGAGAAGATAAAAGTCCCCAAGAAGTTGTCGAAGAAGGTAAATACTTTGGAAGCACTCCCCCTTTAAAAGAAAATGAAAAGAGTAGGGTAGTCGTAATAGGAAAACAACCGGTTTCATTAATTCATATGGACAAGGTTTTCTGGCCAGATGAAGGGTACACAAAGGGGGATCTTATTAGTTATTATAGGGAAATCTCTCCGTTCATTCTCCCCCATCTAAAAGACCGACCGGAATCTTTATTGAGATACCCTGAAGGAATAACCGGAGAGGGATTTTTTCATAAAGACGTAGAAATTGCTCCCGGTTGGGTTGAAACCTTTAAATATAAAAGCGAAGGCAAAACGATCAACTATCTTTTGTGTAATAACGAAGCATCTTTGGTGTATTTGATCAATTTAGGTTGTATCGACCTTAATCCGTGGAACTCAAGGATTAACAAGGTCGACAATCCGGACTACATGATCTTGGATTTGGATCCTGAAGAAGCCGATTTCAAATTGGTAGTTAAGACCGCTCTTAGCATTCATGAACTATATGAAGAACTAGGCATTGACGGTTTCATAAAAACTTCAGGCGCCAGAGGAATACATATATATACCCCTTTGGAGGCTAAGTATACATACGATCAAGCACGACAACTGGCGCAAATAATTGCGATTAAGGTAAACGAGAAATTACCCAAGATTACCAGTCTGGAAAGAAGTCCTGCCAATAGGAAGGGCAAAGTTTATTTAGATTGCTTCCAAAACGCCCGAGGACAAACGCTTGCATCCGTATATAGTGTGAGGGCAAAACCGGGGGCTACCGTTTCGACGCCTTTACAATGGGATGAAGTAAATGAAAAGTTATCTCCCAAGTTATTTACGATGACCAACACCTTCAAAAGATTGGAGAAATATGGAGATCTGTTTGAACCGGTGCTCGGCAAAGGAATCGATATGAATGTGGTACTTAAAAAATTAAATTAGTGTAATATTTATTTATGTACAATTATTCATATTTCTCGAGCATTACCTCAAGTCCATTCTTTTATCTTTTGTTGGCCGCTGACCTAGTTCTCCGGGGAATGGCTTTATACAAAAGCGCCAGGAAGGGTCAAACCATATGGTTCGTGGCTTTACTAGTAATTAATAGCGTAGGAATTCTTCCTATTATCTATCTTTTGATCCAAAGTTCTACCGAGAATAAGCAAACGGTCCGGGCTGCGTCTACTCCTGCCAAAAAGTCAGCCTCAAGGAAACGTAAATAGCTCAAGTTAGTTCAATTTTTGGTGTTTTAGTGGTATCATTCCTCAGCTTATAGTACTTTTATAAAGGAGGAGATATGCTGCTGGAATCGGTATCGGATATTGCAACTGATGACTTTACCAGGATGGCAGAACAATTTGGGTATATTTATGGCCTGATGGACATGAGACAAATATGGTTCGTCGTCGAGCCATTTATGGCAAGTAATGGTCAAAGGCTGGCTTTTGCCGTTGGTCCGGATAACGCGTTTGAAATCAGCCGAGTCCTATTGGCAGTCTCGATAATCAACTACGCTTGTTACATTCATGAGGCCTTTTCTATACCGGTTGATACACCCGGACTGGCAGTCGTCCTTAGAAGACAATACTCACCTCTTGAACACAAACGAACTGCGGATAAATGTTTTTCAAGCTTTCTCCAACTGAATAGCAAATATGACCAAAGAAATTTAACACCGATGTAATTTAATTAACCCGAACCACAAGTTCGGGTTTTTTAATATCTTTTAATCTTGTCTTAATGATGAGCTTCATATAATGCCACTATATGAAAGAAATAATTTTTAATCTTTTTTCCCAGGTAGGTCAGAAATTAGTAATGTTTTTTTTGGTTGGTACTGCCGCTCTTACAACAGGAACCGCAGTCTCCAAACTTGTTAAAAACCCCAAGAATGGAGACGTTTTGGGAAGCTCTGTGTCCATTGCTCCGACCCCAACTACTACTCCGGATCCAACACCAACCCCTATCGTAGTGACGGTTTATGAAAATGCCCAGGACTCTAGTACGGGTAATAACCAAAATACTCCAACTCCTACAATTACGACTGCTTCGCCAACACCTAAACCCACTACAATCCCCACGGCAATGATGACGCCCAAACCGACATCTTCGATAAAATCAGAAACAGATCTTAATATCGAAGACGATCATAGCAATGACACAGACCAGAACAAACAGAATACCGATGATAGAAGTGATTCCGAAAATAGAGACAGATATATAAACTATTCACAGGATACAAGTTTAGAATAT
>DASVZW010000145.1:0-2654 GCA_036391475.1 Patescibacteria group bacterium
TTATAATAACAATAGAAAGGAGTTAATTATGAAAAACAATAATCAAAAAGAAATTAAATCTGTCTGTCAACATGAATGGCAGATTATCGAAGAATATATTGATCAGGGATTACTTTACCAGTCAGCTAAAACAATCCATGAATGTATTAAGTGTGGTGTTAAAAGAGAAACCTATCAGGATCAATTCGGTCGTTATACAACTAAAATTATTAAATAAGTATGGCAGAAGATAAGGTTTAAAATTTAAAAAGATTATTAATACCTAAACGTCAAGTTGTGGCAATATTAAACGGAAAAATGGAATACAAAAATAGTTATATTACTATCAGAAGCAGTGAACATAAACAATATTTAGACGATCCTGACAATTTATATATTGAAATTATAATCAAAAGTTATGGCAGAAGATAATAAATTAGAGCCTAAAAATATATGGCAGTTAGATAAATTGCACAATTGGGATAAAAACCCAAGGTCTATTAGTGATAAAGGATTTGAACGGCTTAAAAAACAAATTCAAACATTAGGAATGTATAAGCCGCTTTTAATAACTGATGACGGAACAGTGTTGGGTGGAAACATGAGACTGAGAGCTTATAAAGATTTGGGGATAACAGATGTCTGGGTTAGTATAGTCGATGCCCCAACTGAGGAAAAGAAACTGGAATATGCTCTATCCGACAATGACCGGGCGGGATTTTATGATGATGACCTTCTGGCTAACCTCACTGCCGAGATGCCGGAGTTTAACTGGGGGGACTATAGCGTTGATCTAAAAGAACCAACTAATCTTCAAGACCTCTTGGATCAATTCAAAGAAGTGGTCGAGGACGAAGTACCGGAGATAGACGACACGCCAGCGGTGTCAAAGCTGGGTGAGGTTTATCAATTAGGAAGGCATAGATTGATGTGCGGTGACTCTACAAAGATTGAGGATGTAGAAAAGTTAATGGATGGGAAGAAAGCGGATATGGTGTTTACTGACCCGCCGTATGGAATTGATGTTGTTCAATCCTCCTCCGTCGGAGGAGGTGGGATGACGAAATTCGGTTCAGTGGGGGGGGAAAAAATGGTTCCTGTCAACAAATACTCTCCCATCATCAATGACAATTCGACCCAGACGGCCAGAGATGCGTTTAACCTGTGTGTGTCACAAGGTATCGAAAAGCAAATTTACTGGGGTGGAAATTACTTCACGGACTTTCTGCCCCCATCTCCTTGTTGGCTTATCTGGAATAAGAAGAATACAGGAAATTTTGCCGATGTTGAAATGGCGTGGACTAATTTTAAGACAGGTGCAAAACTTTATGATTTTTTATGGAACGGTTTATCAAGAGAAGGTGATCGAGCAAGTGGGTTGGTTTCAAGGGTTCACCCAACCCAAAAACCTGTAGGACTTCATGTAAATATACTTAAAGATTATTCAGATGAGGAAAATATTGTTCTTGATCTCTTTGGTGGTTCCGGCTCTACCCTTATCGCCTGTGAACAAACCAACCGCACCTGTTTCATGATGGAGTTGGACCCTAAATACTGTGATGTCATCAGAAAACGCTATGCAAAGTTTATTGGAAAGGAGAACCAGTGGCAAACGATCTAGTTAAAAGGCCGGAGGGTAGGCCAACAGTTATGACCGAGGAGACCATGACAAAACTGGAGTCTATCTTTAAAATCGGTGGGACAATCCTTGAAGCGTGTAGTTATGCGGGAATCTCAAATAAAACCTATTACCGGTGGCTAGAAGAGGATGAAGATTTTGTCACGAAAATGGAGGCGGCTAAACATTATGCTGATGTGGCCGCAAAAAACGTGGTTGTGACAAGCATTACCAAAGACCAGAACCTTGACACCGCAAAGTGGTGGCTGGAGAAAAGAGAGTTCAGGCAGGGAGGATTAGTTAATGTTCAGGTTAATAATTATAACGATATACTTAAAAAAATAAATGACGACTAAAACATTTATTGAAACCTATTTACACTTAGTGGATAAAACCGGAACAGATGTCCCGTTTAAACTCAATTCCATCCAGGAGAAGTATTTAACACAAGACTTCACCGGACATGATGTCATCTTAAAAGCCCGTCAGCAGGGATTTTCCAGTGTAATCCTTGCCATGTTCACTAAAGACTTTATCGCCAAGGAAAACAGCCGGAGCGTGATTGTTGCTGATATTGCCGATAATGCCTCAGAATTATTGGACCGGGTTAAGTACTACATCAAATCATTTGAAGATTCCGCTAAAACAAAAGTACCCCTTAAATACAACAGTAAGTATGAAATTTTTAATGAAGCCATAAACTCAAGATACACCATAGGAACAGCAGACAACTCTGACTTTGGAAGATCCAAGACAATCACCAATCTTCATTTATCAGAGTTTGCCTTCTATCCCAATCCTGAGAAACTGTTTGCCGGAGCCATGCAGGCTGTAGTTCCTGACGGAAAGGTAATCATTGAGACTACCGCTAACGGGTTTAATTTCTTCAAGAAGTTCTGGGAAGAGTGCAAAACAGGAGAGAGACCGTTTAAGCCTCTTTTTTACAAAGCGTCAGACTTTTACGATGCACCGACTCTGGCAACTAAAAAGCTGGAGCTTCAGGATCTTTTCCAGCAGGAATACCCGGAGACTGATACCGAAGCGTTCCTGGCATCAG
>DASVZW010000146.1:0-1554 GCA_036391475.1 Patescibacteria group bacterium
GAAAATAACCCAAATAAAAGCCCACCATTTAGGTGGGCTTTAATCTTATTTCTTACTTTTTTTCAGCAATATTTTCCTCATTAGCGATTGTAAACTCCCAAGAACCAAAACCCTTGTTTTCTATCTTCACTCCGTCGGGAAGGAAGGTTATGGTCAATTTTCCGAATCCTCCCACCGGGACGGTAACATCGTCAGGTCCGTCGATACAGAAAAGAATTGTCATCTTGGCCAAGGAGAAGAAAACACTCTGGAACCGGCCAGTACTCAAACGGCAATTTTCGAGGATATACGGTTCATTATCAAATTGTTCTTCAATGGATTTTACCGAGAAAATACGGTTTCTTAACACAGCCGCGATCCACTCAGTCAGCTGTTCCATATCCCTCGGATGAACCACAGTATCATTACGTTTGATCAGACTATTCTTCATTGCTCCTCCCGGCTAGGTTTGATTTACGATCTCTTTAAAAGAACAGAGATATTCTACCACCGGAATTAATCGTGATGGATTCCCAGCAAATGAAGCAGTCCGTGACAAGCCAAAAATTCGATCTCATCATCCAAAAGCCGGTTCCATTGTAGAGCTTGTCTTTTAGCTTGAGGGTAACAAACCACAATGTCCCCCAGGTTCATTCCATCGTAATCCTCCGGTACCGGCTCCCCTTCTTCCATAGGAAAAGAAAGAACGTCTGTTACTTCATCCCGGTTGAAGTATTTTTTCTCCAACTCCCTTATTTTTCTTTCACCAACAATACTTAAGCTAATTTTGACTTTGCCGTCATCAATATTTTGTTCTTTAAGCACCTTAGTTAAGGCTTCTTTGACTTTTTTCCGGTCAAAGGAGTATCTACTATCGGAATAAATTGCTAGATCAAGTTTCAACATATCCTTATTTTAACAATAAAAAAGGCGTCCATTTCTGGACGCCATTCAAACTACTGCCAATCGGGGCTGCTATCGATGCCGCAATCGGGGCAGACGTAGCCGGTTTTCCGGTGATGCCGGCAAATGCCCTGAAGCTCACTTAGCCTTCTATTGGCTTCTTCGACCATTTTCCGGCCTTTCCGTAATAAAATTTTGGCTTCCTGTCTGGCCTTTCTGACATCTTCAGAAGTTGGATTTTCCTTTACCATCAAGGATTCGAAAAACTCATCATCAGCCATAACACCCTCCCAGTAGGTACGGCTTTTACGTCTAATACCCGTCTGGACTATTGTCGTATCCGCAGTCAGGACAGGTGTAACCCCGTTTATTCGGGTGTTTGCAGATACCCTGGACCAGCTTCAATCTTGCCTGGGCCAACTCTGTCATGACCCGGGCCTTTCTTAAAAGCTCCATCGCATTGTCGTGGACCTTTTTAATAGATTCCTGCGATGGGGGTTCGTCGGAAAGCAGTAGATCTTCGATCGATTCAGGCATTTGAACCTCTACTTCTCATCTTTCTTCTCTTTTTTGTGGATCTCGTACTGCAGCATCAATTTTTCCTGATCGGGCAAGATCACGCTGGCCCCGCATACGGGACAATCGACGTAGATCTCATAATCCACATCACCC
>DASVZW010000147.1:0-2911 GCA_036391475.1 Patescibacteria group bacterium
GATCATGTTCCCCGACGCCTCTGCAATTGGTACACCGGCCCCAATGGCCGCGGCCAAAGGCTCTTCGATTAAATACGCGTTTCTGGCTCCCGCCGCCATGGTCGCTCCCAAAACGGCTCTACGTTCCACTTGAGTTACACCGGCCGGTACGCAGATCATCACTTCCGGTCTGAATAGGCCAAAAGCTCCTACCTTTCTCAAAAAGTATTTCAACATTGCTTCAGTCACGGCATAATCTGCGATCACCCCATCTCTCATGGGTTTACTGGCTTTAATGTTTCCTGGAGTTCTGCCCAACATACTCTGGGCATCTTTTCCAACTGCCAAGACTTTCGAATCGGAGATCGATACCGCTACTACCGTCGGCTCATCCAGAACCACTCCATCGCCTACCACATAGACCAGGCTATTCGCTGTTCCCAGGTCTATTGCAATTTTTTTGGATAATGAAAAAGACATCTGCCTAGAATTCTACCATTAGATGAACTCAAAATAACAAAAGCCCTAGCTATTGCTAGGGCTAAAGGAACTATTCCGGAAAGTGGGCACCTAAGCTGATCAGACGGCCCCTGTAACCGAACTTCTTATATACATTTTCAAAAATTGATGCGTCCATCTCCAAAATCACTGTTGCGGTGGAGTTTCGGTGAAAAACCATTTTGCAGGTCGTTTCGGCGGTCTTGGAGAACCTCTCCGATACAATGTCCAGATCCTCAACCACCCGTATCACCTCGGCTGGATCGCACTTGCCCTGATCAAAGGTAAACTCAACCTTTTCGTTCATTCTGCCTCTCCTTTTTTTAAATTTACCCACAAAGTGTACCTTATAGGACATCATTTGTCAAGAAAAAACGGGGAAATCATACTATAATAAGCTTGAATGAAAAATGCCAAAATTAGACGTCTTTTGATCAATATTCTTATCATTGCGGTTCTGGCGGCAGGCACAGCCGTAGCTGTTTTATACGCCAAAGGTTACCGTCCGGACCTAAAAAACCGCTCTATCGCCGGTACCGGGCTCTTATCCGTAACCTCCTATCCAAAACAAGCCAGAGTTATCATTAACGACCGGTTGACTACCGTCACTGATGACAAGTTGTCCTTGTCCCCCGGAACTTATCACATCAAGATTGAAAAAGATGGTTTCCATGCCTGGAACAAAGATGTCCCGATCAAACCTGAGTTGGTTACCTCTGCCGATGCCCGGTTATTCCCGATCATCACCGCCACCTCTCCACTTACTTTTTATAAAGCCTCAAATCCTACGGTAAACTCCGATGGTAGCAAAATTTCCTATGTTCTACAAAACTCTCCGGTCGAAGCGGACAATGGTCTATATGTCTATTCATTTACTAGCAATCTTCTGGGTAGTCAAAATATTCAGATCGCCGACAGTTCCCACGATTATTCAAAAGCCCTTTTGATCTGGTCACCCGACAGCTCCCAAATGTTGGCCATTTTCACTGAAAAAACTGCTCCTACCAAATCCAATCCTCAACCGGTCGAACGTATCGTCTCTTCTCAGCTATTGTCTACCAAATCATTGAACCAATCCAAAAACATTACCGATGTCACCTACCGCTTACCGTTGATCATCTCGGAATGGCAAGATCAATACCAAAAGATCAACCAGCCCAGTCTAGCTCTTTACCCCAAATATATTTCCGATATTCTCACTCAAAAATCCGTCAATGTTTACTTCTCTCCTGATCGGGATCGTGTTTTCTATACCCCGACCGAAAATATTAATTTACCGGAAAACGATATCGCCAAGGCTCTGCCAAACATCAATTCGACGGCAGAAACCAGAAACCTTACCAAGGGACTTACTTACGTCTTTGATGTCAAAGAAGGCACCAATTATTTAATTCCTCAAGCAGTCAATCAAACCGACCTCTCCAAGAAATTGATCGTTTCCGTCGATGCCACACCCTCCGCCTCCATCAATTCTTTGGACCAGCTTAAGGTTCAATCAGAAAGCCGCACTACCACCAATTTATCCTGGTATGGCAGCCGTCAACTGATCGTCACCAATACCGATGGTGTTAATATCGTGGACTATGATGATCTAAATTTAGTTAATATCACTGCCGCTCAAACTCAAAACAACTTCATCGTTCCGTCACCCGATGGCAGCAAGCTGGTTATCCTGACCAACATCAATCAAAAATTGGATACCTTCAATCTTATTTCCTTCGACCTGAAGTAGCCTCTTTAACTTTTGTCCAAGCTTTCCAGGCGGTCTCGAAATCGTCAAAATAAAACATATCGATCCAACCCCGGTACCACCCTCCTTCGTGATCGTGATCTATTACCCTCCTCAGCAGTTTGCCGTCACCATCATAATACATGTAGATCTTGAATACTTGAGTGACGTAATCGATCGTGTGCTCTTCTTTTTTGTAAGATTCAAAACTTGGATCGACGTAGCAACCTCTTACTTCCCGTTCGGCGGCCAGTTTAGCCTCGTCTTTTAATGTGTATTTATCATATCTTGGCAGCAGCATCTTTATTTGATACTTCCCTTCGCAAAAAATCAGATCGTATTCCCACCTGTCCAATGGTTTGTGCCTTTCGTCTCCATCATAAATATCTTCGATAAACAAAGCCAGTTTGTCTTCTTTTTTTAACTCTCTTAATCTATTATCCAAAGACACGGCTAGTCCCTCTACCTTGCAAAACCTATCATCACAAAAACTTACTTCTCTGGATTTTTGAGAAAGATCCGTCCCCAAAGCCACCAATTCCGGATCATTCAAAGTATGACCTAATACTATTGCTTCTCCCGCTATCTCATCGATCCAGTTTGGCTGGCCCAACTCGCGGGTGAGTTCGTGTTCTATCATCATAATTATTATTGAACGGATGGTGAGGCAAGCTTTATCTGTCCGATCAAATTTATAGTGTCCAT
>DASVZW010000148.1:0-2581 GCA_036391475.1 Patescibacteria group bacterium
AAAAGTCCACCATCTCTCTATTGGCTTTAACGGCCTCATTTATATTTTCAATCGTCTCACTGTCCCGCACTTTTTTAGGATCTACTCCTTTTAAATATCCAAAAGCCGCAGATAAACCGTCCATTAATTCGTATCCCACAAATGCCTCATCTTCATTTAGGTTTCCTATAAAACCAATTGATTTTAATCTTTCGATATCCGTCTTCGATAGATTCTTGCCAATTATCCCTCGGTTCTGGTAATAATTCAGCATTCGCTTGTAATCCTTACGACTCTCGTTTAGATACTCCCAATCTTGTTCTTTGATACCTGGTTTCCCATCAGCAGCTTTTTTCACCCAAGTCTCAACAATATATTGAATTCTGCTAGAATCATTAATTTCTATTTGGGCAATACTATTTTCTATCATTCTATTGCTACCGTTGAATATCTATTTTCCTTTACAAACCTCCTGATGTTATCCACCGTCGTCTCAATGATTTTTTCCAGGGCTTCCTTGGTATTAAACGCATTATGCGGTGTAAACACCACATCATCCCTGTCTCTCAAAAGATGGTATGACAATATTTCCTGTAGATCTTCTTTGCTCGGCTGCCTCGATGTCACCATCGAAATATTTTCTACATTATTTTCTTCTTCGGTCACGTCCAGCGCTGCCCCGGCCAGTATTTTTTTATTTAATGCCCAGATGATCGCTTCCGTTTCCACTACCGGCCCCCGGCAGGTGTTAACAAGATAACTGCCCGGTTTCATCAGTTTGATATTGCTTCTGTTAATAAGATGAAAAGTATCTGGCGTTGACGGCACATGCAAAGTCACAAAATCACTTTCTTTTAAACATGTTTCAAGGTCTACCGGCCGGAATCCCAACCGTTTGGCAAAAACAGGATCTACACTCCGTTCCACCCCGACAACCTTCATTCCAAAGCCTCTGGCGATGCGGACAACATTTTGGCCTATCTTTCCGATTCCAATAACCCCCAAAGTTTTTTTGGATAAATCCACTCCCGTCAACCCCTCCGGACTGAATTCCCCATTCTCAACCGACTGGTGTGCCACCACTATTTTTTTGGTAATTGCTAAAAGCATTGCCAGTGTATATTCGGCAATCGTATTCGAGCCGTATTCCGCCACATTCATTACCCTGATGCCTCTGTCGCTGCACTCTTTCATGTCGATATGGTCAACTCCGGTCGATCTCGTTGCTATCAGCTTCAGTTTTGGCAGTTTCTCCAAAACTGTTTTATCCATTTTCGAGTATATATGCGGTGAAATAATTTCGTATTGTGCCGCCAGTTCGATGCTGTCCTGGACTTCACTTTCAAACAGGCCTATCCCGTATGTATCCAGTCTGGCAATTTCTCTCTCTATTATCGGCCTTTCCCAGCTTTTAACACCAAAAAAAGCGATTTTATAGTGGTTGCCGTCTGTCATGAATTAATCATACCAAAAACTTCTTACCAATCTCCGTTCCTGCTTTAACTTTCTTTTATATATTTTTTCTTACGATTTAGTTATTGCCTGATTTTCAACTATATCATTCACACTCAGACATTGTCTCCTCTTATCCATATTGACCCATTAGGATGTCTTATGTTTTAATGATTTCAGTTAATCATTATTCTGATCTAAGAGGAGCCAGTCAATGGACGATCAAACAACATCACAAGACAAACCTGTGCAACAAAATCCCACCCCAAAAAAAGTTAATGGAATTTCTATCGATAATTTACCCGACCTTTTAACCGTCGCTGAAGTCGCTGATTTACTTCGTGTTTCCAAGCTCACTATCAAACGTTGGGGTAAGCGCGGCAAATTGCCCGCTATCCGCATCAATGCCCGCGGTGACCGCCGCTACCGTAAGGAAGCTGTTTTGTGGTTATTAGGTATCCAAACCGATTAATTCTTTTTCCTACTTTGCTTCAAAGGGGGTTAAGCGAGAGCTTAACTCCTTTTTTAGTTATCCTCCGATGCTGTATTTTCGGCTATAAGTATTAAATTCTTCTCTCAATCCCTTATCCTCAAGATCATGCCTCGCCTCCCGGCTTCCGTATATCGGTTCAATTTGGGTTAACGCTGGTTTGATTACATTTAATCCGCGTTGATTATAAAAATCATCAATTTTTCCGCACAAATCCGTAAAATTATAGTCTGTTGAGCAGTGGCTGCCTGTTATTCCTCTGGTTCTCATCACACCTCCTACTTCTATTCTTCTTGGCACTCCGTTTGCTAAAAATACTTTAATTTGTTCGTTTGTTGGCAACTTCACTCCTTCACTATCATCGGTATATCCGGCCGCAAACATCATTTCCATCATTTTTGCTGCTTCTTCTTTCGGAATTCCGCTATTTTCAAGAGAATTTATCATATTTCCGGCAAGGCCGATAGCCTTACTTCCTGATAATTTATAATCATCTACGATAACAATTTCCGCTTGTTTACCTTCGACTCTTAATTTTGTCAACGTTTCCCCAATTTCGCGGTAGCTGTTTATATAAGAAATTTTGGCTTTATCTTCATCACCAAAATTATTATCGATAACTCTCATTAACCTCAGCGAACAGTATCTTTCACTTCTGTC
>DASVZW010000149.1:0-5361 GCA_036391475.1 Patescibacteria group bacterium
CGGTTGTATGCCGATTTTTAGATCGAGAAAGGTTAGCTCTGCAGTTTCTTCAACGGTGTCCTCGGCAAATTTTTTGAGTCCTTTGTGCCAAACTTGCGTAAAAAACGCCTGAAGTGCCAGATCTAACCAGTACAGTTGAGTGCTATTTATTTTGGTCAAAATAACCTCCTTGTAAGGTGCGGTTTTAGATATTTTACACCGTACTTAGGCATACAACATTTGGGTTTTATTCATTGACATTTGGGTATTATTTGGTAATAATGAATGTATGGCCGTAACCTTATACAAAAGACAACGACAAATTGTCGAGTTTATTTCCCAATTTATCCAAAAGAACGGTTACTCCCCTACTCTTTCGGAAATTGCTGAGGCTATTGGAGTTTCTTCATTAGCTACCGTACATGAGCATCTTCAGGCATTAGAAAAGAAAAATATCATTAGAAAGTTTGATGGGGCTATCCGAGGAATTGAGTTGGTAGACCGGCAATCGGCTGAGACCAGTAGTGTTGAGTTACCCATACTTGGATTTATAGCCGCCGGTAGGCCGATTGAACCAATCACCGATCCGAATGCTTCTATAAAAGTAGCTTCTTCAATGGTTACCGGTAAAAAAAGAGCTTTTGTACTTCAGGTAAAAGGTGATTCAATGATCGAAGAAGGTATCTTTGATCGCGATTTCGTAATTATCGAAGAGTGCGATGCCACTGCCGTGAAAGATGGAGATATAGTGGTAGCTTTGTTGGAAAACGGTTTGGCAACTCTCAAAAGATTTTTTAAGGAGAGAACGAGGATCCGCTTGGAACCGGCGAATTCGGCAATGTCTCCAATTTTTGCTATAAATGTTAAGGTGCAGGGAAAATGTGTTGGAGTTATAAGAAAGTTTCAATAAATGAAGTTGTCGATCGTTGGTTTACCAATTGGAAATATTGAAGATATTTCTTTTAGAGCGATTCAGACAATACAAGAATCTAAGTATTTGGTGTGTGAGGATACGAGGATGTTTTCGAATCTTTGGTCAAAACTTCAAAGCTTAGGATATGTCCAGAAATATGAGGGGAAAATTAGATTTATTAACGATTTCAACGAAGAAAGACAGCTTCCAAGAGTCGTTGAGGAGATGATGTTGGAGGAAAATGCCGTATTAGTCAGTGATGCGGGAATGCCTTTGATCTCCGATCCTGGGTACAAATTGGTGAGAAGTGCGGTCGAGGCAGGTTGGGAAATTGATGTAATACCCGGTCCCACTGCCGAAAGTGCGGCGTTAGCTTTATCGGGGCTACCGACAGATAAGTATTTTTTTGTAGGTTTTTTACCTAAAAAGGAAGGCAAACGGACTGATATGCTAAAACACCTACTGGAGATGTCGAAGCTGCAAAAGTTTACGGCGGTCATCTATGAGTCACCTCAAAGAACAGAAAAAATATTAAATGAGATACAAAAATTATTGGGAGAATCTTTGGGATGTTGCGTAGCGATCGATATTACCAAGATATCGGAAAAAGTTTACAGAGGAACCGTTTCTTCCGTATTAAATGAACTTCAAGGAAAGAAAATTAAGGGAGAAGTAGTGATCGTACTTGGACTACAGCAGGAATCATCTGACGATCAAATTTAGTCCGGTCATCACTTCCGGCTTTTGAATTTCAAGAAGATTTAGAATAGTGGGAGCAATATCTCCGAGCTTACCGGCCATTAATTTGAATTGAAAATCGGTTTCGTGGAAAATGATAAAAGGTACCGGCTGGGTAGAATGCTCCGTATTAACCTCACCCGTTTCCAAATCGACAAGTTCTTCGGCGTTTCCATGATCGGCGGTGATCAAAAGATATGAATTGGTTTTTTTAGCTAAGGTGACAAGTTCCGTCATGGCGTTATCTGCGGCCAGAATCGCTTCTTCAGTTTCCTTAATTTTTCCGGTATGAGCTACCATATCCGGACAGGCTATATTTATGACCGCCAATTTATAGTCGCCTCCGTCGAAGTTCTTTTTGAATTCATCGATCAACTCAACAGTAGACATTGCCGGCTGCTGATCATAAGTGGCTACTTTTGGCGAGTGTACAAAAAGGTGTGACTCGCCCGGAAAGGGCAGTTCGCTCTGTCCATTGAAGTAATAAGTTACCATAGCAATTTTTTCCGTCTCGGCAGCCCTAAGTTGGTTGAAAGAATTGTGGGAGATGACTTCACCCAGAGTGTCGCTGACGGTAGTGGTAGGAAATAAAACCGGGTTTGTAAAATCTTTCCGGTAGCGGGTCATGGTAACGTAACGTAGATTGGGAATTTCCGAACGTAAAAATATTTCCGAGATCTGTCTTGGACGGTCGGTACGGAAGTTAAAAAAGATTACCGCGTCAGCAGCCTTGATCCTTGTTTCTTTGTAGTTTTCGGCTAAACCTGCGGGAAGAATAAACTCATCATAGGTTCCTTTTTGGTAATTTGATGCAATATATTTTTCAGGATCATCGAAGGTAATGCTATCTTTGCCGACGAGGCAGTCATAGGCTTTTTGGGTTCGGTCCAGCCGCTGATCTCTGTCCATGGCATAGTATCTACCAAGGACGCTAACTATCTTACCAACTTCATATTTCTCGATCTCTTTTTTGACTAATTTTATTTGTTCAATTCCGTTGTCGGGTGGGCTATCACGTCCGTCGGTAATTAAATGCAAATAAACGTTTTGGATATGATGCCTTTTGGCAAACAGAAGTAACGCGTACAGGTGTTCATTATATGAATGAACACCGGAGTTGCCGACCATACCGACCAAATGAAGGTCGGATTGAAAAGATTTTAAATGTTTTACAGTATCGAGAAGGGCTTTATTAACGAAGAAACTTCCATCGGCAATACTCATGTTGATGATGGCAAGATCTTGGAAGACTATCCTACCTGCGCCAATATTGAGGTGACCGGTTTCTGAGTTTCCGTCTTGTCCCGAAGGCAGACCAACCGATGGCCCGGACGCTGCAAGTTGAGTGGACGGATAGTTCTTTGTCAAATATTCATAAGTTTTGGGATGAGCTTCGGTGATGGCATTACCTTTACCGGGCGGCGCAATCCCCCAACCATCAAGAATACAAAGGATAACGCTCTTATCAGACATTTTTACTCTTTAGATATTCTAAGATAAAAGAGAGACGATTATATTTGGCAACACGTTCACCTCTGCCGGGAGCACCAAACTTAACAAAATCCGCTCCAATACCTACGGCAAAGTCGGCCAGGAAGTCTTCATCGGTATCCCCTGACCGGTGGGAGACAATAATGGAAAAATTACTCTTCTTGGCGAGTTTGATGACGGAAACAGTTTCCGAAATGGTACCGATTTGATTCGGTTTTACTAAAACAGCATTGCAGGCCATTTTGCTGATCGCCATTTTTAATCTTTCAATATTAGTAGTCAACAAATCGTCACCCACCAACATGACTTGTTTGCCCAGATTGGCATTTAAGAATGCCCAGTCGTTCCAAGCTTCTTGGTCCAAAGGGTCTTCGATGGAAAGCAGATTGTATTTTTTATTTAGGTCAATTAAGAAGTTGGACAAGTCTTCACCGTTCATGGGTTCTTTAACGTCGCTAATTTTGTATTTGCCGTTTTTAAATAAGGAGGAAGCAGCGACATCAAGTCCCAGGAAAACATCTTGATTTAATTTGTAACGACTGCCTTCGATAGTTTCCACCAAAAGTTCGATAGCGTCGGTGTTGGAAAAAAGATTAGGGGCAAAACCACCTTCATCACCGATAGAGTGAATAGCTTTTTTCTCAATAAGTAGTTTTTTTAATTCGTGGTATAGTTCGGTGCCAATTTCCAATGCTTCGTTAAAAGGCTTGCGACTACTGGGAATGACATGGAACTCTTGAAAATCCAAGTTTCCGGCACCATGTTTTCCTCCATTGATAAGATTAAAGATCGGTGTGGGAAGACTGACATGAGAAGGTTTGGCCAATCCATACTTTTGGGAAACATACTCAAAAGTGTTCATTTCGGAACAGGCGGCTCCAAGCTCACATACTGCCTGAGAGACCGACAAAATGGCGTTGGCGCCTAGCTTAGATTTATTTGGCGTTCCGTCGATGTTAAGTAAGATTTGATCGATTACGTTTTGTTTTGTGGGATCAAGATCAATGACATATTTGCTGATTATTTGATTGACATTGGCAACAGCTTTTAATTCGCCCATCCCTTCGAATCTTTGCATATCACCATCTCTTAGCTCCAGTGCCTCTGTATGACCGGTTGATGCCCCTGAGGGTATAGACGCAACTGCTCCGTGATTGTTATCGGTCCAAATAGTAGTTTCTATAGTCGGATTTCCCCGTGAGTCGAGAATCTCTCTAGCGTATACCGACTTTATTTTTGCCATATTATTTAAGTAAGCGTTTTTCGATGTGAGCAATATTCCGTCTGACCATATCGACGGCGTCCGGGGAAACCGAAACCGAGGTAATTCCCCAACCAACTAATTTTTCAACCAGGTCTGGATATAAACTGGCAGCTTGTCCGCAAAGACTGCAAGTTATGTGATGTTTCGCGGCTGTTTTGACGACATGCTCCAAGGCCCAGAGGACGGCAGGGTTCCTTTCGTCAAACTCACTGGCAACGGTTTCATTATCTCGGTCCGTACCCAAGATAAGCATTGTCAGATCATTACTGCCGACTGAGACACCATCAATGCCGACTTTAATAAAATCATCCAATAAAATTACATTACTAGGAATCTCCACCATCATCCAAAGTTTAAAGGAATTTGACCGGGTAAGGCCGGAGGCGGTGACTACTCTTTTGACTTTAATCAGTTCTTCTACAGTTCTTACAAAAGGAATCATTAAGTGAAGATTCTTGTATCCCCATTTGTCTCTGACCATTTTGATTGCCTCAAGTTCAAGGTTAAAAACCGATTCGTCTTTGATATAGCGATAACAACCACGGAAGCCGAGCATTGGGTTGGGCTCGACCGGTTCATAGTCTTTTCCTCCAATTAAATTTCGGTATTCATTGGTCTTAAAATCACTGGCTCTATAAACAACAGGTCGGTTACCAAAACTAAAAGTGAATTGAGCTAAGGAGTTTGCCAGTTTTTCAACGAATATTTTTGATTTGCCATCATGGATCATTTTTTTAGGATGTGTCCCTATCTGAGCCATCATAAATTCGGCACGGAGCAACCCAACACCATCGGCATTTCCTTGGGCAACGATAGGAGCGAGGTCCGGCTCTCCAAGATTAACGTAGACATGTGTGGCGGTCTTTGGTAGTTCTTCGTATTTGGTTTCTTTGACATCGGATGCTTTTTCTTTTTCCGGGACACCATTATAGACAACTCCGGTGGCACCGTTCACTGTGATCACTTGATCTTTCTT
>DASVZW010000150.1:0-4180 GCA_036391475.1 Patescibacteria group bacterium
TATTGGTATTTTTATTTTCACTCCGCTATGGCCGTTTGTTTTAGGTTACTTTATCTATAAAATTTATAAAAATTCTAAGAATAAAGAGAAAGTAGTTGATACGAATTCACCAGTCACAAAATCCACAGTAGCTGTTATCGGTAGTAATAATGAAATAATTCAGGATTTCCAAATACCAGAACCAACAAAATCACTAGTTTGGGTGACCAATGAACGAACTTCAAAGATAGCTTCTCCGATGGAAATTAGAATTAGTTTTAAATTTGAAAACGGAGAGTTAGTGGGTGGAATTGATGACCAGCCCAATTTTTTTGCAGAGCCAAGTCTAATTTGGACTAGATTACCAGTAGAAGTTAATGATGAACTGGAGACAAGTCCAATGTATTACCCTGCCTATTCCCAACTGACACCAAAAGATAGATACCAGTACATAAATTGGTTAAGAAATATTGAGCAAAAGACAAATTTGAGTTATGTATTTTGTACTTTTATGGTTTAGAAAGACATCTGGTTATTGGAAATTTTGACTTAGCATTAGAGGAAACAATTAGGTTGGTTAAGACACAAGACTTAAAATTTAGATCATATATAGTTAATTCTTTAGTAGGTGCAATTGCACTCAGGAAACGCTTTGATGTTATCGATAAAATCTCTTTTATTTTTGAAGAAGTATCTAATACTACTCTAGGAATAAAGGTATTAACACGAAAACCTTTAACAGCACCGGAAATGATGAAATTAGCTTATAGAGTTGAATTTAAAAATAGAAAATACATTAAAGAACAGCCTTTACTTTTCGAAAAAGAATTAGAAAAATTAATAAAAGAATTTGAAGAAGAACGAGGATTGATTTGGGATACAATAGACCCAAATCTGACACGAAAAAGTGATCAACAATTTTTCTTGAATTTATCTATACCTGACAAAATTAGAAGTATGGAATGGCCACAAATTATTGATAATACTGAGTTTAAAAATACTGTTCACAAATTTCTTTCGGATGCTCATCAAAATGTTAAAGAATTATTAAAAAAACATTAAATATGTATGAATAGGTCAATTAAAAAACAACAAATATTGGCTTTGGTTAAAGACCAACACTTTAATACAGAAGATCAGTTTAGAGATTGTTTGGCTCCAAAACTAGCCTAACTTTTTAAAGTTAAAGAAAGCCAAGTTGAAACTGAGTCTATTACTACTAGTTTTGACTACACACTATCAAACCGAGCCGACATAATAATCAGAACAGAAGGAGAAAATTTTAAAAAAGCATTTATAGTTTTTGAGCTAAAATTGTCGAGAAATGTGGAAATATTTAAAAATGGAGATTATACCGATGCTGACAAACAATTAAAGAAATATTGCCAAGATGTTAGAGCTCCTTATGGAGTTTTACTGGCTGAAAATTTTTGTGCCATATATAGAAATAAATATTATTCTTATGACCAAGAGCCAAAAAGAGTCGAAAAAGAAGAAATACCGACAATTAGTCAAATTGAAAATATGTGGCCAGAGAGGCATAAAATTTATGAGCAATTTCAAAGGTTGGGTTTTGACCTTGTTACTTCTATCAATTACTCCGTGTGGTTCTGCCAGACCCACAGCGAGCACTTGATTAATGTGAAACGTAACTGGCTTACATTCCATGAGATGCAAAAATTCGGACTACCAGCGATTCCAAATATTTATTGGTATGGCAGGAAGGACTTGGCGCGGTGGGTTGAATGGCTTAACAATAATCCCCAAGTAAAGACGGCGTCCATTAACCTCCAAACACTAAGAACCCCTGACAGTTGGAACACTGTTACAGACCTTGAATTTCTAGCGGAGCACTTGGACCACAAAATTCAATTCTTGGTTGATGGTCCAACAACACCGGAAAGGATTGAACTAATCAAAAAAATCCTACCGAGCGTAAGCTTTACAAACAAATTTTGTTTCTCAACTGCAGCAAGCGGTTTTACGGTAAATCAAGACAAAAAAAGCTTGATAAAACATCATTCTTTGATTCCTAAACCTCACATTTTTCGTCAGAATTCGGAGTTCTACAAAAATCTAAACTCCAACTTAATTAGCAAAAAATCATCATTTGATATTTTTGGATCAAGTTTCGAAGTTTGACGTTTGCTATAAGCTAATGATTGAACTTAATTTGAGAAGAAAGTACAATCAAACTCGTGGATCTATCAGCCAAAAAAACATTATCCTACGGTCTTGATTTCGGCACCAGTAACTCAGCTGTGTCGGTCGTGGCCAATGGCAGGGTCAATGTCTTGCCGATTTGTTTTGGATCAAAGAGTCCTGAGGTTTTTCAGTCAGCAATGTATTTTAAAGATGGATCAGTAAAGTTTGCCTCCGATGCGGTAGAAACCTATTTGGATGACCTAAGTAAAGCTGATCTGGCTGTCAAAAAGCTAATTGTCACCGGGGAGCAGATGGAAGTGTTCCAAGGGTCTGATAAGGTGATTGTCGATCAGGTGATTGAGTATGAGGATTATGGAGTGGGAAGAATTATGCGGTCGTTTAAATCGGTCTTGGGTAATAGTCTCAACTTTACAACCAAGATTACCGGCCAGCCGATTAGTTTTGAAGAATTACTGGCAATCTTTATTCGGGAAATAAAACAAAGAGCTGATAGCTTGGTCGGACAAAATGTAGAAAAAATTGTAATTGGTCGACCAGTCAAATTTGTCAGAGATACCAGTCAGGGTAAAAATCCCCAAGTACATTTAACTAATGCAGCTAAACTGGCTGGATTTAAAGAAATTGAGTTTCAGTATGAACCCGTAGGGGCGGCTTTCGGATATGGAGTTGAGAGCAAAGAAAAGGTGCTTATTTTTGATTTCGGAGGAGGTACGCTTGATACTTCAGTGGTTGATTTGGCTAACGGTAAAGTGATTGCCTCTTATGGAGCACCAATTGGAGGTGATTTGATGGATCAGGCGCTTTATGATCATTACATTGCAAAATATTTAGGACAAACTTTGAGGTACGGTCAAAGGCAAATGCCATATTCAGAACCGGCAGTGTCGCACATGATTAGCTGGTTTGATATTGCCGAATACAGAACTAAAAAATTCTTCGATTATCTTGACACAGTCCGTTATATGGCAAACGAGCCGGAAACAATTGAATTTATCCGATTCTTTCTTAAGGCCAATTTAGCATTCCCCTTAAGAAAAAAGATTGTGGAAGCCAAAGAGAAGCTATCCGACAACGAACAGGTTGAATTTGAATTTAAAACTTTAGTTAAAACCATAAAGGAAGATTTTGAACGACCTGTCTTTGAAAAATCAATTGACTATTATCTTGCCGAGTCAAAAGAGGTGGTCGAGGAAACTCTTAAAATGGCTGGAATTGGTAAAAATGGAGTTGATAAAGTGATTATGACTGGAGGTTCAAGCTTGATTCCAAAGTTTAAATTATTGATGGAAGAAATGTTTGGGAAAGACAAGGTAATGCTTTATGAACCATTCACGGCAGTATCAAAAGGTTTGGCGGTAATCAGCAACAAAATTTTTGCTTAAGTGCTATAATTTTGACCATGAAAGTATATATAACTCGACACGGCGAATCTGTTAGTAATGCAGAAGGATACATTGCTTTTTCCTATACAGGATTATCTGATAAAGGAATGGAGGATGCAAAAAAACTAGGCGAAAGACTAGCTAAAGAAAACATTAAAATTGATGCTATTTACTGCAGCAGTCTTTATCGGACTTTGCAAACCATGGATCAAATTTTTAAAGGCGGATTTAAGATTGATCCCAAAAAAGTAATAGTCACCGATTTGGTTAGAGAAATTAACAGAGCTGAGTATGAAGGGGTCCCCTCGACTGAGTACTACGCAGTAAGAGATGCCAGCGGTATGGATCCAGATGATTTTAAATGCAAAGGCGGAGAAAGTGAAAATGACGTGAAGCGAAGAGCAGCAGAATTCAAAAAAATGATTGAAGAATCAGGCTATGAAAATATTTTAGTTGTCACCCATGGTCATTTTATCGGCAGATTTAATTCCCTCTTTGGAATGAAACTGGAACACACAACAGGTGGCGCACTATCACTTCTGGAAATTGAAGGTGGCAAAGCCGAAGTGAAATTTTGGAATGATACTAGTCACTTAGAGGAAAGTAAGGTTACCGCTTAAAGAAATACCAGCAATATCTAAGGCACTTGCCCG
>DASVZW010000151.1:0-3920 GCA_036391475.1 Patescibacteria group bacterium
TATTCGGTAATGCCAAATTCTCACCGGCAGAAGATTATGGCTTATTTTTTTCGGCCGCCAAGTATGGCAAGTTGGCCAATCTCCCCGACTTCACCCACTACTACCGCGAACACGGTACCAACATTTCTCTCGTCAAGCCAAAGTTTACTTTCTGGCGCATCTGGCGTGCACGTCTTGATGGTCTCTTTAACCAAGGATATCGTCCGTCTTTTTCCGCACTATTTATAGTGTTAGCTCAGACTCTAGCCATCATTGTTCTCCCCGAAAAATACATCTACCCTCTCCACAAAGCCCTCCGCGGCATGGACAAATAATTTTTGTATCGGAGACAACCTTCGCAAGAGGATAAACACTAAAGGAAGAGGGGAAATATCAAAAACAAAAATGTTAAACTTATTTCGTGCCGAGAAATATTACTAAATTAAAACACCGTTTTCCCCTTCGCCAGATACGCCAAATCCCTAGATTTCTTTCACAAACATGGCCTTTGATCGCGTTGACCACGATCATTGTTGTTCTTTGTTTTCTAAACTACGAACCCAACACTTTTTTTATCGGCTGGGACAATTTACCGGCCGAATTTAATCCAAAAGTCAACTTTCAAAGAACTATTTTTACTGTTTGGCAGGAATATCAGTCTTTAGGTCTACTTGGGGGCATGGGCCACGCTGCTGATTTTATCCGTCAAGTATTTATCCTCCTTCTTACCTCAATCAATGTTCCTCTCTCTTTGATTCGTTATCTTTCTACCTTTTATCCTTTGTTTATCGGTCCTCTAGGGGTTTATTTTTTCTTGGATCAACAAATTTTGAAAAACAAATTTGATTCCCGGACTACACAATTTGCATCTTTCTTTGGCGGTCTTTTTTACCTCCTCAATCTCGGTACCATGCAGACTTTTTACACTCCCTTTGAAACTTTCATTTATTTTTATGGTTACTTTCCTTGGCTTCTTTATGTAGTCTTTCTTTATCTTAAAAGACCCAATCGTGCCAACTTCATAAAACTCTTTATCCTTTCCTTGCTGGCTACTCCATCTTTCTATATTGAAACTCTCTTCGTCATTTTTGGCCTCTCTTTAGTCCCGGTTTATATCTCTTATTTTCTAAGTTTTAAACACAAAACTAGATCATTAGCCCAAATTTTTATCTCAGCCTTTGCTATCATCACCGCTAATCTTTTTTGGCTTCTTCCGGTGATTTTATATACCCTTACTCAAGCTCACTACGGGGTGACCTCCAAAATAAACACCATTTCCACCCCCGAGACATTTTCCCGCAATCTCGAGTTTGGCAACATTCCCAGTTTGGCCTTGCTTAAAGGCTTTTGGTTTAATTTTGTCGATCTCACCGGCGGTACTAACAAATTTGATTATCTTCTGACGGTCTGGCGGAACCACCTGGCCAACCCCACTGTTAGTTTCATTGGTTACCTTCTATTTGGCGTCACTCTCACCGGGATCTACTACGGTTTTAGGAAAAAACTTCCCCATTATTCTTCAATGTTTTCTATCTTTGCGGTTTGTGTCTTTTTCCTACTCGGAGGTGGTATGCTGCTCGCCAGCAAGATTCCTCTGATAAGCGAGTTCTTCCGTTCACCATTCACCAAGTTCTCCACTCCATTGATCTTTACTTTTGCCTATTTCTTTTCTATTGGTACCATCTTCTTGCTGGACCTCTTTACTTATCTTCATAGCCGGTTGACCTACTTCATCACTCTTTTTACCGTTGCCTTTTGCATTATTCTTTTTATGTCTCCGGCTTTTTCGGGTCAATTTACTTCGCCCTCTATGCGCCGGCAAATTCCTCCGGAATATTTTGAATTATTTAAGTTCTTTCAAACTCAAGACCCGGCCACCCGCATTGCCAACTTTCCCCAAAATAATTTCTGGGGTTGGCTTTACTACGACTGGGGCTATCGTGGATCCGGTTTCCTTTGGTATGGTATCAAACAGCCCATTCTCGACCGGGCTTTCGATGTTTGGAACAAATCTTCTCAGGATTACTATGAAAATGTCAGTTCTGCCCTCTATAGCGACGACTTCCAGAGATTCGATAAGTTAATGGATAATTATGCGGTTAACTGGATCTTGATCGACACCCATGTTATCGCCCCAGACGGTCAATCCGATCTTCACAACAAACAACTAAAAAAATGGTTGGATAGTTCGGGAAAATACTCTCTTGTCGAGGACATCAACGACTCTCTTCTTGTCTACAAAAACAATATCGGCAAAGTGACGAACTTCATCTCAGTCACTCCTCAGTCTACCGAATACAAACCCTTTGACTCGCTGAATTTACGTCCCAACCGGGATTGGAAATTGGAATCGGACCGCATCGTTCTCCCCTCGGTAGTCTTAAATGGAACCAAGGACTATCGTCTAAACATCCCCTCACTCTCCGCTACCGAAAATCTTTTACCTGTTAGTGTTAGTTATCAAAAACTCTCCACCGGTATCACTCTAAAACTAGATCCCGCACCTCCTCTAATTACCTCAAACCAAGATCTTATTGGACTGAACATAAAATCCACCTACATCCCCATTTCACTAAACCCAAATATTTCAAGCTTGATTCTTCAGTTGAACGATCAATACTACGAACTGCAAATCCCGGCAGAAATAGGCAACTTCACCAACTATTTGCCGTTGGTCACCCTCTACCTTCCTTCGGAAAAATCATTCACCGTCAAAGTCTACGATGGCTCATTTAACAATCAAATGGACATCACCAACGCTCTTAAGCAAGCCACTCCATATCAATGTTTTACCGATAAGGCCAACCGGAAGATAGAAAAAATAGTTACCCAAAATGGCATCTCACTCTTGGGTACGGATGTCGTTGGCTGTCTCTCAACTCCGCTACCTCAATTCACAAATGACGGTGTCATTTCCTATAGTTTCACCTTTTCTTCTCCCACTTACACCCCTGCCAATTCCTCGGTTACTAATCTTGATCTTGGGGCCTTGGACATTAGTCAACCTCAAGAAACTAAACCTGCTCCAAACCGTATCCGCCAATTCGCCGCTGTTACTTCGCAACCACAAAAATTTAATCTTATTCTCGAAGCCAATGACACCAAGACTATTCAACAAGTTGATTACCAAGATATTAACTTATTCTTCCATCCGGTTATCTTCTCGGTAAACGCCCGGCTAAACAACATTCCTTCGCAATCGGTAACCCTTACTGAAGCCAACAACCGGCTCCAAATTAATCTTCCGGTGATCGATTCCAAATTAGATGTTTCCCAGACCCCCGACAGCAATCAGTTATTCCCCGAGCCAAGAAATTGCGACCAATTTAATAATGGCAAATACACTAAAACGTCAACAAACGATGGTTTCCTCTATCAAAGTGAAAATGCTATTTCCTGCGACTATCTGGATTTACGCCAGATGCCTCATACCGTCAATTATTTCCTTACTTTCGATTATCGTTACCAAACCGGGCTTCCCATGCTTGTCTGTTTGGAAAATCACACTACCAACCGCTGTGATGTTTATGAACGTTTAGTTGGTAGCAAAGAACCGCAGTCTTTAATCCAACCTATTGCTAACTCTGGCGAAGACGCCGGTTATACCCTGCATCTTTTTGATCAGTCTATTGGTCATCAAGTTTCCAGTAGCTTGATAAAATCTTTCTCGATTCACCCGGTACCTTTAAACTTCCTTAGGAATATTTCTATTTCCCACGACTCACCCGGTTTCACTGCTCCGTCATTACTTACGACCACTCACCCGGCCGAATTTCTTTACACCGTTGTCATCAATTCTCAAAACGACAGCCTTCTTAATCTCTACCAAACTTACTCTCCCTATTGGTTCGCCATAAAGGTTCCCTCTGCCCAATTAAAGGGCAACCTGTTGGCCTACGTCATCAAGATCCCCTTCTTCTACCTTAACCAACCCAAGTTGG
>DASVZW010000152.1:0-3891 GCA_036391475.1 Patescibacteria group bacterium
AGAATGTAGGCTATCAAAAAGATAAAAACTGCGATCCATCTAATCAGCGTGTTGTTGAAGATATTTTTCAATTTTCTCTCCTTTATCGGGTTTATTCAGAGTGCAGGACGAATACTGCGAATATATGCTCAGTAAAATTTATTGTCAACTCTTAAAACGTATGGACTACTTCAGCCCCTACCAGTAATCTGCTGGAATTTTTAAGTAGTTCGATCCTTTCCGGTTTTATTGTGCCAAAATTCGTGCTTATTTCTTTCCTTAGAGCCTCTAAGACAAGTTCGGAATTGTTTAGGTACCTCATAAAATTTATCCATGCCAGTTTTTCATACGGGCCATCAAAAATCGTACCCCCACCAATTTGTCTGAGCTGGTTTCTTAATGATTCGATGGCAAAATGCGGATAAGCAGTGACTGAGGCCACCTTGACACTGCTGCCCACTCCGAGCAGATCAAATGAAATATCGTTATTTTTTATAAAATTATCGACAATCTCAATAATTCTTTGGGAGTTTGCTTTTATATCTATTTGACCAAGCAAAGTAATATGTAATTGTTCGGGCGAATAGTAAAACTGATCAGGATCTACCCGACGCAACCTGTCAATCATCTGTTTAATCAAATCAAGGTCATCTTCTTTAAAAAAACAATTTACCGTATAGTTAACCGGTATAAAATCGCCGTCTTTTTGATCGTATATGACAATGTTGTCACCATTTACTCTTGACAAGATTTTTTCCAACTCTTTTTTGGATTCAGTGAAATCATTCATAAAATTAATATACTCATTTTTGACTGAATAGGCTATTGACAACAATAAAAACATATATAAGATGTAAGTATGAAGAAAGGACAGAATACAGAATCAGTTATCAAGAATATCCTAAAATTTTTCAAAATGAACGAGAATTCGATCAGTACCCTGATGGGTGGTGTGGTCGTGCTCGTCATTGCCGGAATGATATTCAATTACTTCAGGACAACGAATCTAAAAACATGGCAAGGTTTGCTATTGAATCAAAATGAAGCGGCGACTTCTACTAAAGATAATGTAAACAAAAATGACAAGGGTTTGACTACCTATAAGGTTAAGAAGGGTGATGACCTATGGCACATCTCTGAGAATTTCTACAAGTCTGGTTATAACTACGTTGACATCATGAAGACAAATAAAATTGCAGCTAATGGTGTAATTGTAGAAGGTCAAGAGTTGGTAATTCCCGATGTTCCGGCCAAAAAATTAACCGTAGTCGAGAAGAAAGAAGAGACAAAAACAGCCACGACTTCCGTTACAGAGCCCAAAACTGAAGTTAAGACTTCGATAGAAACCGGTGAATATACCACCAAACATGGTGACACATACTGGAATATTGCTGTCAGAGCCTACGGTGATGGTTATGCCTGGACCAAGATCTATGAAGCCAACAAAAAGATCTTTGGCAATCCAAATGTAATTCACGCAGACGTAAAGATCACCATTCCCAGTTTGAAATAATAATATAAATTACCTGCCCACCGAAAGGTGGGCTTTTTGGGATATCTTTATTCCAGTAGACGTTTAAGGTAGGTCTCTTTGTTCAGCAAAAAACCTTTGAGGTTTTGGACATGGTCGATCTCATCGTACTTAATTGATTCCAAAGGAAAAGAATTGAAGTTTAGGATGGTGGCGTTGGGATACGCCATTAATATGGGTGAGTGAGTGGCGATAATAAACTGACAGTTGCGTTTAACAGAATCGGAAATCAACCGTAGTAAAGACATCTGCCTAATCGGAGATAAAGGTGTTTCGGGTTCATCGAGAAGGTATAGTCCGTTGGGCTGTATTCTACTTTGAAATAATTTAAGAAAGCTTTCACCATGCGAAGCCGCACCAAGATCGACGCCATAACGCTGTGTCAATCCTGAAATTTGCCCTCTGATCGAACCTATAGCCAGGTCTTTTCCGTATCCGTCCGGCAATTTTTTATCGAGCCGTTCAATCTCCTTCTCGAGATCTGCTCTTAAACGGTTAAGTTTTTTAGTAAAACCAAAGAAATCTTCCGCTCTTAGAAAGAATCCTTTATTGTTTTTTAAAGACCAACTTAGTTTTAAATACCCGGCTACCTCAGAAGCATATTTCAAAGTTTCATCCAAGTTAATATTTTTGCTACCCACTATGGGAAGGCTACAGGCAGCGGCTATTCCTTCCAGCAAAGTCGACTTTCCCGATCCATTCTCGCCGACAAAGATAGTCACCGGTTGAGAAAAATTAATAGTCGAAAGCGAGCTGATTACGTTCGTATTAAAGGGAAAGGCACCCAGCTTTTCTTTAGGGATTTTTGTCTTTGATAATCTTCGTAGGAGTATCATCCAGGGAAAGTATATCAGCAACCATAAAAGCCAATAAACTCTAGTAAAATATAGATGCGCCGAAGTAGCTCAGCTGGTAGAGCGACGGTATCGTAAACCGTAGGTAGTGGGTCCGAGTCCCACCTTCGGCTCTGTAATAGAAATTCTCCCTTGTGGAGAATTTTTGTTATAAACGTGGAATCGGACCTGCCGGAGGTGCGACGGCACCGAGGCGCGGTCTGAGGCGATTCAGCAGAATCGAGAGAGGACTCCGAGTCCCACCTTCGGCTCCTTAAGATAGGAGTAGAATACCGGGTATGGAAAACAATAAACCTGAGGTTTTGGAATACCGGGCGGAATATGTCATGACCGACTGGACTCCTAATCAAGCGGCGGCTGTAGTATTGGCAGCAACCGAGGTCGGGTATAAGGTAACTTTTAACAAGGTGGGTGAAAGTGGTTGGTCGATCGTGCTTACCGGAAAGGCCGACAACGTAAAGTTCAACTCCAGAATTCTCGAGCTTCTAGTAAAATAGGATCATGCCTTTTAATTTTGTAAAAAATCCTGATGGAACAGGAAAAATGACCACTGATCATGGTGAGGTCAACACACCGGTTTTTATGCCTGTCGGTACTGTGGCATCGGTTAAAGCTTTGGATAGCAAAGATATTAAAAGTACAAACGCCGAGATCATTCTGGCTAATACTTATCACCTTTTCCTTAGGCCCGGCGAAAAATTAGTAGATCAAATGGGAGGGGTATCCAAATTCATGAACTGGAACGGCCCAATGCTAACCGATAGCGGCGGTTTCCAGGTGTTTTCATTGGGAATGGGCGCTCATGGTGAATCATTATCTAAAATAGATGAGGAAGGTGTAAGTTTTAAGTCGCACTTAGACGGTAAGATCCACCGATTGACACCTGAACGATCGATGGATATTCAAAAAGACTTGGGCGCAGATATTATCATGGCTTTCGATGAATGCACGCCGGATAAAATTGAAAAAGAATATGTGAGAGCCGCGTTGGACCGAACCCACCGTTGGGCAGAACGATGTATTAGCCGTTTTGAGGAAAATGGGAAAATTAGTTCCCAGGGTCATTCTCAGGCATTGTTTGGAATTATTCAAGGAAGTACCGATAGAGAAATGAGAGAGGAAGCTACGAAATTCATTACTGCATTACCGTTCGACGGAGTCGCCTTGGGAGGCGAAACCATTGGTTACAATATGGAAGCAACTTTAGAAATCATTGGGTGGATAAAAGATCTTTTACCAAAAAATAAACCCTTATACACAATGGGTCTTGGGAGGGATCCGGAAAATATCGTAGATATCATAAAAGCGGGTGTGGATATGTTTGATTGTGTAGCTCCGACCAGATTGGCCAGGAATGGCGCCCTTTATCATGGTGAGATCAGAGGTAACGAATTTGAGAGCGAATATCCAAAAGGAAGGCTGAATATTGATAACACCAAATATACCGGTGACAAAAATCCAATAATGGAAGGCTGTGATTGTTATACATGCAAATCCGGTTATACGAGGGGTTACCTGAAACATCTT
>DASVZW010000153.1:0-10328 GCA_036391475.1 Patescibacteria group bacterium
CCCAACCCGGCCCCGGTAGCCGCGCCTGCCACCAGCCCGGCGATGTCCACAAACTCAACTGTTGCAGGTACGACATTTTGGCTATTTGAAAGTTTGGCAAGTACTTTTAATCTTTCGTCGGGTACCTCTACAACTCCGACATTTGGCTCAATGGTCGCAAAAGGATAATTTGCCACCAAAGCCTGCTGTCTTTTTAACAAAGCATTAAACAATGTGGATTTGCCCACATTAGGAAGACCGACAATACCCACTTTCAAACTCATAACGATATTTCAACTGATACCAATCGTATTTAGTAACTTGATCAACAAAAATCCCCCTCTTTCGAGGGGGACGTTGATCATTTGGAGTTCTAGCTCCAGGACACACAGATCATGATGATGAGCAATGCCCAAAAACCGGGGTTGAGAGCGCCTTGCGTGGCGGTGAAATTGGCAGCCAAGTAGCCGACGGCCAGGATGTGCAGCCAACCGACCAACCAGATCCCAATCGAAGCAACGGCTCCCATCACCAGGCAACTTGAAGCGGTGAACACCGCCCCTGCACCGCGGCCTGTAAGCATAGAGATCAGGACCATGACGACGATGGCGATCACTGCGACCAAAGCCACCCAGCCAAAAAAACCTTGGATCGAATGCAGATTGACGAGGGTCAGGTCGAGTGCCCGGTCCCACCAGGCGTTGCCTTGCAGTTCGGAACCACTCATTTGGAAAAGAGCCATGATAAAAGCGATCAGTGACATGTTTTTCTCCTTCAACCCGAAATTTAAAGTTTCTCTGGAAACCCAGAACAGACGAATATTACCTCACACGACCACGACTGTCAAGTATATAGGCTATTCATCAAGCCAATTTTGGAAATTTTTCCATAAAAAAACGGGTTCGGCAAAAGCCTCCCCCGTTAGACGTTTAGCGTGAACATAAGTGTCAGACTTTGTGAGAAGGAACGTGTCCTCTCCGCTGGAGCACTTTGCTCACGCGAGTAGCCCGAAAGCTGCTCTCAGGCAAAAGCCTGGATACGGTATCGCAACCGTACACAAAATCACCCGCCCAAGCCGTCAAATGGCTTAATCGCCACAGGATCGGTCATTGGATTGACAGAGTGATTTTAAGATACTGGTAAAAGTAAAGGACTCGAGTATAGTACTATAAGTTAAAAGGCTTGTCAATATCTCAAGAAATGATCCGTTCTAGTCTCAAGCCTATCTTTAGTCTTCCGTTCTCCTCTCTAAGCTCTATTATCTCCACTTCTACAAAGTCATCTACGGCCAGAATGTCGCTTGGTCTATTTACCCGTCGACCCATATTGGATTTATGGATCAGACCGGTATAGCCAAGTCCCAGTTCAACGAACGCACCATAATCGGTTAGGTTATCAACGTAACCGGTGACCTTCTGCCCCACTTTGTAATTTCGTAGCGGGCTGTTCTCCGGCACAATAAAGCTAAGGTTCAACTGTTGCCGAGTCTCATCAAAACCTATGACCTTCGCCGTCAGCTCGATATCTTCACTAACGACATGCATTGCATTATCGATCCGGCGGAAGGGATTGATCTTACTGACGTGGACAAAACCTTTTAGGTCATCATCCACTTTGCAGATTACTCCCACACTTAATACTTTTAATACTTTTACGTCAATCAGACTTCCGACAGGATAAGTGGCCGAAACCAACTCCAGCCAACTTTCGCTGGCTACCTTCTTAGCCCAGATCATGTTGGAAGATAAATAAATGTAATCTATAGCCCGTAAGAAATTTGGGTCCTTGTCGATTTCACCCAATCGCATCAACTGGTCATAACGCATCTGACCTTTAAAAGCTACTTTCCCCTGTTCCCACTCCAACAAACTTTCCGGACTAAAAATATATGCCAACAATTTATCCGAAGGGCTGATAAGATTTGCCCGGTAAGTCCAATCCGTTCTCGGAGAAGTAAAGGAAACCGAATAGGTCTCCCCTACTTTGAACTCCCCTGCCGGCTTACCCAAAACATTTTCATTCGAATGGATCACCAAGACATAACCTTCTTCGGGTTGGGTCGTCTCAGCGATGAAAACTACCTTTCCATCCTTTCTGATCTCTATTACCTGAGCCTTGGTCGATGCCAGTCTATCAAACTTCATCTTTACTTCGGCTATCGGTAAACAAGAAAGATTAACTTTCTTGTTACCTTGGTCGATGGCTCTCACCCTCACCCTTAAATTTGTCCCAACCGGTAAGTGCTCGACCACCATCGGAGAAAGGGTAAAAGCAATATCCGCCGGCTCCATCCAAATCTCTAATCCGGAAACCATTTCTCTTACTACCAAAGACTTTCTGTTATCCCGGCTTTGGGAATTAACACCCGTAACCGTAACGTCCAGATCATCCCCGGTTTTATAGCTTTTAATAAAAGTGTCAAACCCGGCAGAATCATCAACCGGTAGCTCAGGATCCACGAATAGACGGCCAAAAATACTATCATATGGTTCGGCTCCGCTTTCCCATTCCAAAAATTCTCTGGCCAGTCTTAACGGTGATCCGCCTTCTGCCTTGATCTTACCAACCACGTCTTTCTTTTCCTGCCCAACCTTCAGCTGATAAGTGGCCGGAGACCCGGATACTGTTTCCAGTCGGCTGTTGTAGCTATATTCATTCTCTACCGGCACGTAATTAGGCAAACAAAAAATCAAAATTACTCTAGTCCTATCGATCAATGTAATATCGACCGGCCGGAAATTTCTATCCTTTTTATGTGCGTTTAGCAAACGCAGGATTTGTTCTCTCTCCGGGTCGATATCTTCAGCAAAGACTTCAAAATTGATATAGAACGCTTTACCCAAATCAACTCTTCTTTGAGCCACCGGTTTCTTGCTATCTTTCTTATCCAACACCGGTGGATCTACCCACCAACAATACATTTTCAAGATAAATTCCGCATCATCTTTACAACCTTGCCACAAGACTTGTTGCAGCTTGGTTACTTTCTGTTTAGTCGCCTGGTCCCAATTGCCGTCCCAAATCAAAAACGATTTATGTCCTCCATTCTTGATGACGGGCAACAAGACCGCCACCTCTTCCGCAACTCCGAACCGGTCCGCCAATAAGATCAGATCAGTCAAAGTTGCTTCGTAAGCAAAATTGCGTAGAACTGCGCCATAATCGGTCAACATACCGTCTTCATCAATAGCTCCGCTTGTTTGGAGCGATTTATAAGACCGGTTTAATTCTTTTTCTACCGGTGTTTGGATCCAGCCATCATCGATTTCATCGATCCCCATATCTTTCAACAAAAGGATCATTTGGTCCATCGAAGACCGCTGAATGGCCGGAATTGGGAATGGCACCATGGATTCGAACTGTTTTTCGGTGTAAAGACAAAATACTTCACCCGGTTGAGTTCTTCCCGACCGCCCCCAACGCTGCTTAGCATTAGCTTGGCTGATCAGTTCCAGTTCAACCCGTCCTTCGATCTTCTCAATATTCCATTGGGCCTGATTTTCTACACCACTTTCAATTACGTAGACTACGCCCTCAACTGTGACCGATGCCTCGGCCACATTGGTACTGATGATCACCCGAATCTTATTTTGATTACTGCCCTTTAAGGCGCAATCTTTCTCTTTGTCGTTTAGATCACTGTACAAAGGGAAAACTTCGACTTTGTCTTTGAGATTCGGATCGGCGTCAACTTGTCTTCGCACTTCACTAACTGCTTCATCGATCGGCTTAACGCCCTGGAGAAAGGACAGGATATGTCCTCGGCTCTTTGCTCCGCCAACCTGCTCCCTCAAAAGCCACATTATTTTCCTGACCATTGCCGGCACCAACTGGCGTCGTAACTGGCCGGGATTTTCGTAAGGCAGCTTTTCCGCTTCTTCCGCAAAATGTTTTTGATAATCGAACTTTCTTTTTCCTTCGAAAGTAACCACCGTCGCGGTTTCTTTTCCAAAATAACTTAGGAAAAGTTCTTGATTGATAGTGGCACTGACGATCAATACTTTCAGATGAGGATAAAGAGGCAATTGGTCTTTAAGAAGGCGCAGGATCACATCAATGTTCAAAGAACGCTCATGGGCCTCATCGATCATCACTACGGACAGATCCGCCAATTGGCCGTTCTTTATCATGTTGATCAAACTTCCATCGGTAGCCAGAAAAGCGGCGTTGAATCTGTCGGCATTTCTGTCTTTACTGTAGCGGTAACCAATATCAAAACCTTTGCCTACAGATGAACCCAGAAGAACACCCATGTATTCGGCGATCGAAGTAGTGGCCACAATTCTCGGCTGAGTGATCAATATTTGACCGTCCCTGATGAAAAAGTCACTTGGAACACCTTCCGGCGGGTAGATCAGCCAATACGGCAAAGCCGTGGATTTACCGGAACCGGTATCTCCCACCACAACCACCACTTGATGATCGGGGTCTTTCAGCCATTCATAGATCTCTACGATCTTCCCCGGAGTTGCTCCAAATTTTGTTTCGTCAAAGGTTGAAGGATTTTCAACTTTGACATGAGGCCGCGCCGGATGATAAACCTTTCCCAGTTCTCCGGGTATAGGCTGGCTTATATTTATTCCGGGTAATTGTTTAACCGAGAAGTAGGCTGCCCCCATAGTCATCTTTTCCAGAAGCAGCTCGGCCCGGCAATCTTCACAGTACTCTGGACGCGATTGACCATATTCTTTCATCCGTTCATACATCATTCCGGAATAACCAATCGGTCTTCCACAGCGTTTGCAGTTGACGTTATACTCAGTAGTCGTATTCGCCATTGAGTCCTCCTTTTTACTTGTCAATGTCCAAACCTTTCGGTTGTGCCCAAATTTTACACCCTATAGGGGCATAATCTATATTTGTTACAATCTATCAAACGCACATTTCTAAATAGGAGGTGACCATGGGTCAGTGTTGCGGCAAAATTCCGACTGAAGACGATGTTGATGCCATCCGTGATTCTTTGGATCAATTCGAAGCCTTCATTCTATCCACCGTTATTTATGAGCTTACTCACGATTTGAGTATTAGCGATAGCCCGGACCCGTTCAAGGATCCTGTTGAGAAGCAAATTAATGACAAAGAATGGATTACCGATAAAGGCAACCACGTCGTCTCCTGGTTTAGCTCCACCGAAAACCAAATAAACTTCAAGATAGTTAGTGGCCCGGACTCCGGAGTTCATATGTTCTACAACTACGACACCCACCACCAAGGGCAAACCGGAGTTGAAAATTTCCGGGAAGGTCATGAAGGCGAACGACGTCGGTAAGCCGGTCACATGGGTGTTAAAATATTTTTAACACCCATTTTTTATGACTTTTATTTTTCCTCTAAACAACCAGCTTAAATGCTCTGCCCAAGATGAATTATTCCGTCAAGATATCGCCTATCTTTTGGACCTTACCGGTAAATATCTTGTCCGCATAAAATCCGGTGTCCCCGTCGATGTTGAAATGATTTCTTCATTAGGTAATTCCTGTCTTGATATTTCCAAGACCATCACCAATGATCAAAAAGATGATCTTTTTGACCAGAATAAATACAAAGATTATTTTATCGGTCAACACTCTGAAAAATTTATCGAAATAATGAAACTTGTTCAAGATCTGTGGCACACATCCAGTGAACTGGATACCTATCCCACCCTCGAACTTTTGGATAAAGGAGTTAGACCGGGTCACCGGGAGCATTTCAAACGGACTTTGGAACTTCTTCACAATAAACTTCTGATAATTGATCAAGCCATAAAAAACCGAGAGTAATAAATACTCTCGGTAAACACTTCGATTAGCACCAAACTTTTCCTCTGCGGTACTCTCCACCCAAAAAATAAAACGGGGTTACTTCCATCGATATCGGTTCATTGGCGCGATACTGCAATTCTTCTGTCAATGCCCGGTAAAATCCAACCACGGCGGGCTGAAAACCGGTTTGATAAAAACCGATTCGATATAGACCCTCACTTCTTGTCCTTATCAACAACTCTTTGGCTCTTTCGTAGGCCACCTTATCGGTTTCGCCCATCGTTCTACCGATGGAGATTTCCTGGTTTCTGAACCAATAGACTTTGACCCGATTATCCAGTTCATGATGACGGGCGCTCATCATTCCTACATTCAGAATTGGCATCCCGTTAAAAATTTTTATTGCCTGACTCGTCCTATTACGTAGACAATACATGGGAAATGGTGGAGCTTTCGATCCATCCCCATAAAGCACGGGGATTTCTAGAGGTCTTCCGGCCATATAAACAAATTCGTGAAGTATCTCTGTGATCACATCATGTCGCAGGTCACTAAAATCGACCGATGCCGCCATCCCCTGACGGATCAAGGAAGCGCTTTTTTCTATCTGCCGCCGGAGTAGTACAAAAGGTCCGCTGTTATCACCACCGGTCGAGATCGTATCCGGAACTTTTAGAGACAAGAACTGCTCTTTCAAATTTCCTTTTTCTTCAACCAAATGAAGGGTCTCATCATTGCCGGACTTTTGTTGTAACAGTTCAATAACACTCCAGTTATTCCGGACCGCCTCCTGGTAAAAACCGATCTTCCTTTGGACATCTGATCTTCCGGCTACTCCGGCTTTTTCCGCCAGTTCTATGAAAAGATTAAGTTGGTTTGCTACCAACTCGGCCGGACAAAAATTGGACATTAATCTTGCGGCTTTAGAAGCCTCGGGATAAGTTGAAGACATATCTATCAAAAACTCGAAATAATCTATACCCAATTCGCAGCTCACTACCGGGTTCTCGGCACTTATCAGATTACCCAGATACTCGATACGGTCACAAAGAGTGTGATACCGTTTTTGTTCATCCTCGATCTGTACCCCCTTGACCATCCGCTCTTCTACTCTGATCGCCCTTTTCATCAACACTTTCAGGTCGATCCGTTTCTGAACGGAAAACTCATCGGGAATAGCCACCAACCAGATTGAAGTGTTCATTGCTGCCTCACCATTCTTCCGGTTTCCAATCTCCGGATGGCTTCTTTATCCAAGCTTGATACGCTGTCGGGAGACACCATGATGTAAACACCTTGCTGCTGCAGGAGGTTCACGATCTGTTCTTGTTGGACTAAAGGAATATCTTCAAAGTCTCTAGGTGTCAAAAAGAAAATCGCGTTCTCTATCCTGGCTTCTTTGTACTTTGTCACCAAGGACTTAAGATCCTCCAGGTCGTTCAGAAAAAATTTTCTGATTTCACTATCCGATCTGGCTCTGATCATCACCACCATCTGTTGCCCCGGTTTTATGACCAGGTTATTTTGTTTGATCCAAGGTACCACCAATTCGACCTCGGACTGATAGATCTTGGCGTAATAGGCCGGATCGAAGTCGATACTCAAGGGCGTTTCCTCATCTTCAGACTCGACTACTTGACCGTTTTCTATTAGCTCAGGTTTTAGTAGTTTTCTGTCCAAAGCCCCGCCTAAAATTGCCGACCTGGAAACCAAAATATCGTTAAGGTATAGGATCCTGTCGTCGGGCGAAGACAAAGACATTAAAACTCTTTCGGGATGTGTATTGCTTAAAATGATCGCTTCGGCTTCCGGTAAAGACCACACGCCTCCGATAACCATAAAACAAGCTCTTTCCGGAGACAGTCTTCCCTCGACCGATAGTTTCATAATTTTTTCTTTTACCGGTTTTGAAAAACCTACCAACTCCATATAAAACTGTCGGGCTTCAAATGGCGTAATGTGTCCTTCAAAAACGTGATTTAACTTGATGCCATACTCAAGGGCCAAGTCACAGATGTACGCCGGGACCCGGCCACCTTCAACATTTTTTGTGAAGACGATCTCCATTGACCCGCTGCACTTGTAGGCCTCCGACAAAAGGAACCCCATGGCTACTTTTGCTCCACTGTTCTCCACGAACTGAGGTGGGTTGGCAATTAAACACACATCGGCTTCAATAAAATTTCCTTGCCGGTTATGACGGACCACCAACAAAGAAAAAACTATGTCTTTCGAACACCAGCGGTAAGGACGATACTCATAGTTCTTAGGGATCTTATTTCTCTTTCTAAATTCTTCATCGTATTTCTTAACGTATTGCTCATAGATGTCTAAACCTTTCAGGATCTCTGCTTTTGACAGCATAATTCCTCCTTTTCATCTTAGTGTCGTTACATCTGTCTGCAGGGAGTCCGGATCTATATGGACCACCACAAAAGATACGTTTTCGGCTCCTAGTCGTAAAATTTCTTCTCCGATCTTTGCATTATCGGGAGTGTACATACTCGAAGTTGGATCACACATCAAACTGGCCTTATATTCCACCCATTCTACCGAACCTTCCCGGCCATGATTGGTATAACCCAATGCCTTTAAACCGGAAGCTTCGGTTAGTTTTGCTTCTACCAACACCAATTTACCCAACCCGTTCCTAAAAACTCCATCAAATCCGTGGGGTACTTTATCAAAATACTCTGCATTAAGCCCCAATTCGTTTACGGCATACTCGGATACGGCACTTTCACCCAGATCTCCTTGATATTGTTTTTGCAAACCTTCAATGGAGTCTCGGATGTTTTTTGCGTCTTCGTCGGAAGGGATTTTCCCACAGCACTGCCCCATTTCTCCTCCTCTCACTAATCTGAAATGTCAATGTTCGGTTGTGCCTATTCTAACATTGTAATGATAGAATTTATTAATGAAATCAAACGAACCCGGTCTGAAAAATGCCTTCGACCAAGCCTTAGAAAACAAAACTGCTTTTATACTGAACTGGAAATTTCCTGTAGAAGATATCGTTTTTAACATTAAAGGCGTCTATCCGTCACTCGATATTTCTTCACTTCCCGAAAAACAAGTTCTCGGCGATTGGATCGAGCCTATGATGCTAAATGGTAAAGAATATTCCTTTAAATCCGATTCACCAACTCTGATCCTTGATGTTATCTCAACGGTCAATCAAGAAATTCTAAAACAAGGTAACACATTTGTTTGGTATGACACTCAAGACGACAACTACAACTTTATTCTCATCAGCCAAACAGAGCTCCCTTTTTATCTGGAAAAAGGCTTCAAACAGGTTTAATTTTTACCACCAAAAAGCCCGCTTATCGCGGGCTAATCATCTAGAATAACCAAAAGTACAAGGCTTCAATTAGTTCATGCCTATTAACCACGGCCAGGTCAAGATCCGACTTCGACTTTTCGGCCAAAATAGTTAACTCGATCTCACCGCTGGGAAGTTTTTCGGTAATGTAGGTCAAGTCCGGAAAGCCTTCAACTTCAAATTCATGAGTATCGCCGGAGGTCAATTTTTCATAGAGCTTCCTTCCGTCGATTCTGTAAACTTTCCTTCTGGCCCTATGGGAAAATTGAATGTAAAGGTAATCCGGATATACAGTAATAAAACCACCAATGTCATTCGTCAACCACACCAACTGAGTTGTTACAACCGGCAGGTTATCCTTCTGTTTTGCCTTTTTCATCACAGCCTCCAATAGCTTGAAAATGTACTTAGAATAGAAACTATAAGATATTATACTACTGGGTGACTATCCTGAGCCTGGGAGTCGAAATCGTCACCGGACCGGCCACGCTCCTTATCTCGATCCAATAGGTATTTTGTCCCCTCCAAATCGACATCGTTTTTGAATAAAAGCTAGATCTGACCCCACTGGTAACCAACACTTCGCTTCCGTCCACCGCCCTATGATTTGTTCCGTCGAATATTCTGGCGTAACCATAACCATTATCCATCCACCCCTGCCAAGATACGTCTTTTACATTTCCATACAAACTTTGATCCATGGTGAAGTCGCTGCCGTCAATTTTTGTCCAATCGCTACCACTGGTTGTACCTCCGGTAATCGCCATAAAATTTTCCTTGGCAATTCCGGACGCCTTCGGCTTGACCATACCGGTATATTTCTCAAGTGCCGCCACTCGTCTCTCCAAAGAAGTCACTCTGTCTTCGACCGTCAGATTGGTCGTCGCCGACAATACCTCAGGTGAAATAGGTCTTGTCGCGATGATATAAACTTGGGCCGAAGCCATCATCAACACCCCCACCAAAATCGTATACGCCACCAACCTACGTCTCATATCTTCAGTTTAACATTTCTGTTAAAAAAACAACGTCCAAATAATTATTATGTATACTTTATTACATAACCTCATGAGACGATACACTGTTCAGCCACATGTCGCCGATATTAGACTATATCTTGAAGCGACCACTCCTGAGGAATTATTTACCGTTTCCGTAGAGGGTCTGGCTTATGTCTTAGCCGGAAATTCTTGTCAATTTTTACATAGAGAAAACACCTATACTCTCTCCCACCCCATTCATCTATCATCCGTTGACCAAACTAGTTTACTCATAGA
>DASVZW010000154.1:0-4163 GCA_036391475.1 Patescibacteria group bacterium
AAGAAGACTGTCGGCCAAGGCCATCCGGTCGAAGAAGACACTAAAGGGAAGTATGGCGTATATCAAAGAAGCTAAAGAACTAAGAATAATATTTTCAAAGAGGATCTGACTAACAAGAAAAAGGGCGACCATTGAACCAACGCCGGCGGCGACCGAGACCATTCTGCCGGCAATTAGCGGGTCGGAAAAGAATTTTAAAAAAGGAATAGTGATCCACATAAAAAGCGGTTGTTTACCATCGCTTAACGGAATGAAACGGAGAGTAGCTTCGGCTCTCATCACCTGAGACCAACGGACATAGATGGCCTCATCCACAAAGACGGGAATGGCGTTGAGACTAATGAGACGATACGCGAAAAAGGCAATAACTGCCAAAATCAGTAATAGAATTGGCCAAAATAATTTAGATTTTGTCATACTTGCCCGACATGTCATTCAGTTTTACTTGGAGGATCTGCTTTAACATGTCTGTTGATTCTTTAATAAAGTTTCTCCTTTTACCCGTGGAGGTGTCCTCATCTTTCCATTTTACTTCGACTTCTTTTAGTTTGGCTCCGGTTTTCTCGGCCATAAAAAGCAGCTCGACATCAAAGGCGGAAACGGTCCAACCCTTGGAGTTTTGTTTACGATTCAAAACAGCCAGGTGAGGAAAAATTCTTTTGGCGAGAGGAGTACGGAAAGCTTTGAATCCGCACTGGGTATCGGTAACATTTCTTAATAGGAACATTGATCTGATCGTACGGAATCCCCATGAAGTAATTTGTCTTAATACGTTAAAGTTTTCTCTGGTTTGACCGCGGGAACCAAATACCACATCGTAACCCTGGTCAAAATACGGTAAAAGTTTTTCAACCTCTTTTAGAGGAGTCGATTGATCCATGTCGGTAAACAGAACTATCTCGCCCTTGGCTTCGCGGATGCCATTCCAGATACCGGCGGCTTTTCCTCCGTGTTTGCCTCTGATCATTCTGAAGCCCGGATGTTTTTTGACAAAACTCTCGATCATCGAATCTCCACCATCGGTAGAGCCATCATCATTGATGATCACTTCCCAAGGATATTTAACTTTGGATAAATAACCATACATCTGGTCGAGGACTCCCCTCTCCAAGTTCTCTTTTTCGTTGTAATTGGTGACCACTACCGATAGTTTTATATTCATTTGTATTTGGGCTTAAAAAGATTCTTTCTATAGTATTTTAATTCATCAATGGCTTCGTAGACGTCATTTTTAGCCCGGTGTGGCTCGACTTTCGGATAGTCGGGAGTCCCCGGATACCAACGGTGAGAAAGTTCTTTTATAGTGTTGACATCAATGATCCGGTAATGAAGAAAATCAATGATCGAAGGCATTTGCACCGACATAAATTCCCGATCGACATAAACGGAACTACCGGCGAGGAGAGCGCTTTGTGGTAAACAATGTTTCTTAAGAAAAGCGAGAGTCTTTTCTTCGGCCTCTTTAAGAGATATTTTTGATTCTCTAATTTCCTGAGTCAACCCGGAATCGCCAAAATGCTCCTTACACCAACTACTCATCGACTTGAGGACAGATTCCGGCTGATGAATTACCAAGTCGGGGCCCTCGGCCACCACGACGAGATCATTGGTAGTGATGATGGTAGCGATCTCAACGATCCTGCCATTCACAGGATCCAAGTCGGTCATTTCCAGATCGACCCAAACGAGTGGTGAAAGTGGGTTGGCAGAGCTCATTTGTAGTGGACCATTTTATAAATTTTGATGTAGTCGATCTGCCATTGTTCAACTACTTTGGCAACACCAAATATTGCCACCTGATATTGAGGACTACCCTCAGGTTTGCACGAGTCGCCGTCTTCGCAAACGACAAATAATTGATCGGTAATCTTTTGGTCTCCGGGGTACATATTGGCCTTTTTATTCTCCAGGAAGTAGCGGTACGACTCATCGTAGTTCTGCTTGGCTATAAGGGCAAAATTAAAAGGTTGACCGGCAGATTCTTTAATTACCAAATCGACCACTTCCTGAGTTCTTTGTAATTGCCGGTTGGGTGGTGTAAGTATAGGCGTTTGCGAAAGATTGAGATAGATCAAATAAAAGATGACCAACAAAGAAGCCGTTTTTAGAATAAACTTTTGTTTCAGAAGAAAGCCAAGGATCACTCCCATTAAAAGATAAAATGCGGGATACAGGAAACCCAAGTAATGGATGTAGACGTGTTGTTTGTATACACCCAGACCCAAAAAGCCGATGATGATCCAGAGATATAGAAGCATCAAGGGGCCCTTGCTTTTTGACTTCAGGTAAACAATTACGGACAGTATCAGAGTGACTACGATAGTAAGTACTTCAAGGCCGGTCGTTCTGGCCAGCATCATATCGGAGGTGGATTGAACAAGCAGAGGAATAAATCTATCGGATCTGGCCGGATTTAAGTTTATGGTAGTTTGACGGTCGGAGAAAAATGATTCAAAGGCCTTGAGATTCATTCCCTGGTGTTTGATGTCAAACAAAACCAAAGGAAGAAGCATTACCAAAAAAATACCGATCGCGTAAAAAGTGTTTTTCCACAAAATACTGACGGCTTTTTTGTCATCTTTGATCTTTAAGAAGGTCAAAAGCCAAAAAATAAATAAGGTCGGGGCCAAAAGAAGTCCGAGATAATGCATTTGTAGTCCGGCCGAAAAAGAAAATCCAACAATGGGAATCCAAAAAAATTTGTGATTTTGCCAAACCTGATAAATTCCCCAGATACACAGTAGGGCAAAAAAAGGCATGGGGTTTGGATTCCAGGAAGAATGAGAATAAATAATGGAGACCGGTGATAAGGAAAAGAATAAAGCCGCCAAAAAGGCTGCCGTTTTCCCAAACCAAGTCCGGGCAACATACCAGGTGAACCAAATGGTAAATACAGAAAGCAGAGCGATCATTATGGCCGGCCCAACCGGATTGAAGTTGGCCAAAAAAAGTGCCGGAGCCATCATATAGTAGTAGAGAGGACCGAGGTACATATTACCCACACTGGTTTGAGGACCGATGGCAGGCATGTGACCTTTTAAGAAAATGTCCCTAACGATACGAACATCTCGTCCCTCGTCGCCAAGAAAGGTCATGTAATCACCGATACGATAAAGTCTCAAAAATAGAGCCACTGATAGAACTATGAGAAGGGCTGAAGCTTCAAACCTATGTTTTTTTATCCAATCGATCATTTAAGTTTTCTCCAAAGATTAAAGAGGTCAATGAAGCTTTGGATAATAACATTTAATTTGGCGCCCGTGGCGACTCCCTCTTTCCGGGGATAATGATTAACACCTATTTCAACGATCTTAAAACCTGATTTTTTAGCTTTGATCAAGAATTCACTGGTGATGAAGGCCCCGCGGGTACTTTCCAACGGAGGAATAGTATCGACAACTTTTTTGGAGACAAGCTTAAATGCACAATCGATATCTCTAACGTTCAGGCCGAATAAGATATTGACGATCGTTTGCCAGATCTTGGAATTCAACTTTCTTATCGCAGAAACTTTTCTATCAAGATAATAACCGATGACGCAATCGGCACCGGTGTTTTTTTGAGTGTCGATAAAATGAGAAATTTCCTCGAAATTGAATTGACCATCGGAGTCAATGAAGGAGATCCAAGGCATTTGAGCGGCGTAAAGACCGCTTTTTACGGCAGCGCCGTAGCCCATATTCGGATTGTGGTGGATGACCTTAACATGTTTATCTTTTTTGGCCAGCTCGTCGCAGATCTCGGGACTTTTGTCTTTTGAACCGTCGTCGACCAAAATAATTTCGTATTCCGAAACGTTCTTTTCAAGATTTTCTTTGACATTCTTATAGGTGTTCCGAATGTTTGCTTCTTCGTTGTATACGGGCAAGAAAACAGACATTTTGTCGATTTGTTTCGCCATACCTACAAGTATATACTAGCTTTAGATGAAAAAGATTTTTTTAGCCTTGTTAGTGGTCTTATCCAGCCTCATTATTTGGCTGCCATTTTTGGGCAAATGGCAACTACCCGGATGGGACTTAAATTTCCAAAAAGGATCGATGGTTTTGTGGGAAAATTTTGACGGTCCAAATTACCTAATCGTCGCCAAAACCTGGTACAACAAAGCCGACATCTTATCCAAATTCTCAAATCCCCTGCCGGCAGAATACTATCCGGCGCAT
>DASVZW010000155.1:0-12923 GCA_036391475.1 Patescibacteria group bacterium
GTATTAACAGATATACCGATGTCGGCCGTATGTAAAGCAGGTGAGTCATTGATACCATCTCCCAAAAAACCAACGGTATGGTTATTTTTTTGTAAGGCCTTGATGATCCTAACTTTTTGTTCCGGACTTACTCTGGCAAAAAAAACGGTATCAAAAACTACTTCTTCCAGCATACCGTCGGTCATCTTATCAATATCTTTTCCGAGAAGGAAACTATCACCTTGAAGACCGACTACCTGACAGATATGTCTGGTAACAAGCTCGTTGTCGCCAGTGACGACTTTTATGCTCACACCCAATTTGTTAAGAAGGTTAAGGGTATTGGTCACTTTTGATTTGGGTGTATCAGAGAAGGTCAGAAATCCGGCAAAATGTAGCCCATGAGCATCATTGAAAGAATATTCATTTTTCTTTCCTATCCGTTTATCGGCGACAGCAATGACTCTGACGCCCTGATTACTAAGAAGCCGAAAGTGGACCAAGGCATGTTTCCTTTGTGAAGAAGTCAGCCGGCAAGCGTCAAGAATGTTTTCCGGTGAACCTTTGAGGATGTAGGTATAGATATCCGAACTCCGAACGACGGAGAACATTGATCGATGGTCGAAGTCAAATTGCGAGACAAAAATCTTGGTATATTCTTTTGGAAGAGTATATTTTTTTAGTTTTGCGTATTCCCAGATGGCAGTATCGACATTGTTAACAGAAATTTTGTCATGAGGGCCAGCGGTGTTGCAAAGTAGAGATAAATTTAAAATATGAGGGTCGGCGACGTCATCTTGGTCAAAATATTGATTTAGCTGAATCTTTCCCTGGGTGAGAGTACCGGTTTTGTCGGTACATAGAATATCCATGTTCCCCAAATCTTCGATGGCAACCAATTGTTTAGTGATTACCTGCTGTTTGGCTAACCGACGGCTGCCGGCTGCCAGGCTGACTGTAACAATCACCGGGAAAAGCTCAGGGGTAAGTCCAATGGCAATGGCTAATGAAAATAAAAGGGAGTCGATGGGAGGATGTCCAAGTAAAAAATTTACCACAAAGATAACCACAGCCATGACAGTAATTATTTGGACAAGCAGTATTGAGAAGCTGGTTAATCCTTTCTGAAACTCGGTAACCGGTCTGGGAGAGGATAGATCCTTACTAATCTGCCCGAATTTTGTCCCATGACCTATGGTAACAACCTTGCCTTGGGCGTTTCCGGAAGTAATGACTGTGCCCATAAAAACGTTGTCTCCATTTTTTTTGGATACAGACAACGACTCGCCGGTAAGGACGGACTCATCGACTTCAAGATTAAAACTATCCGTAATATTAATGTCGGCGGGGACGATGGATCCGGTCGATAGCAAAACAATGTCTCCGACAATAATGTCTCTAATAGGAATTTCAATCTTATTTCCTTTTCTGATGACAATGGCGGTTAAGGATATCTTCTTGAGAAGATCGGCGACCGTTTTTTCGGCACTGTATTCGTTCCAAAACCCAAGAACAATGGAAATGATCATCATCGCCAGAATGACTATCGCGTTGGTTTTTTCACCAAAATAAAAGGAAATTCCGGTAGCAATGACGAGCACTAGAAGAAGAGGATTCTTAAGCTGTCTAACAAAGACCTTAAAAGCGTTGATTTGCTGGAATATAAGCTCGTTTTTCTCTTTGATCTTCACTATTTAATAATAGCTCATCAAGGGATTTATTAATTAGGTACAATTTAGATGTGTCGGAAATTAACGATCAAGAGTTAGTTATAAAGGTTAAAGCAGGGGATTTTTTGGCGTATGAGGAGCTGGTGAAGAGATATGAATTTAAACTGATCAGATATATTCATAATTGGACTAGGGATGACGGTTTGGCTGAAGAAGTAGTCCAAGACGCTTTATTTAAGTTGTATAAGAACATTAATAAAGTTGATGAAGCTCAGGGGTTTGCCGGATATCTATATAAAATCGCACGGAATGAACTAATGTCCCGGTTTAGAAAAGAAAAAATGGTTTTACCATTAATCGAGGAGTATGTTGGGGATAATGGCGAACACTTGTATGAGGACATCGACAGAAAGGATACACAAAAAAAAGTAAAAAAGGCCTTGGGGGAGATAAAAGATAAACACAGAAAAATACTTGAACTCTATTTTTTTGAAGAACTATCATATAAAAGAATGGGTGAATTATTGGGGGTACCTTTGAATACAATAAAAACGAATCTTAGGAGAGCCAAGGCGGCAATGCTAAATAAACTGAAAAATGAAAAAAGATAATATAACGAAAGAAGTGATGGACAAGGTGGTTAGTTATGAGCGAAAAAAGTCTAGCGTAGATGTGGAAGTGTGGGGAACTGGTGTATTAATTATGATCGGTGTTCTGGTTTACGCTGTGTTGGAAATGATCAAACAGATGGTTGATACCGGGACATTTGATCTATTGAAGATCGTTTGGTCGGATTGGGAAATCGCCCGAGATCTGGGAGATGATTTGTGGGAAATGATCAGGTCCGATTTTCCTTGGTATAACGTTTTGGTCGTTTTTGTGGTTTTTGTGTTTTTGCTAATTTTTATATCACTATTCATACGGAAATATTTTAAGGCAAAGAAAATCTGGAAACAGATTAAATCATTCAAGATGAAGGAAGAGTGAAACATTTTTTAGATGTTTTACGTAATGATTATCAGAAAGGAGAATGATTATGTCAAAGAATAAAACATTTCGTAGGTTATCAAGTGCGGCGTTGTTAAGTCTGGCTGTATACTCACAAACAGTTACGCCGGCATGGGCAAAAGAAGTCAGGGGGTTGGATGGTCATTCGTCGGTAAGGATAGAAAGAACCCTTCGTGTTCAAAGAAAGGAGAATGCAGAAAGTGTTGGTAGAGGTGTGGTCAAGAGTATCTCAAGTTCGTCTCTAATTATTACAAGAGAGAAGGACAATAGAGATTTTAATGTGGAGGTGGATTCCAAGACTAAATTTTATAAAAACATAAGTTTGAATAGCATCAAAGAAGGTCACGAGCTAGGTGTTACCGGTAAGACCCTGACCGGAGACAATTCGATAATTTTGGCACAGAGCATCAGGGACTGGACAGTAAATCCTAGGGTGGGTTCGTTTAGAGGAAAAGTCATTAAAATTGACGGTAGCCAATTGGTAATCTCAGTTAGGAACAATTACGATTTAGTAATAGTGACAGATAAATCCAAAGTGGTAGATAGACTAGGTGTGGTAACCGATTTAAGTAAAATTAGGGTTGGAGATTCCATCAAAGCAAAAGGAAATTGGAACGAAGCGACAAAAACTTTAACCTCGGTGGCTTTAATTAGAGATCTTAGTTTGCCTATGAAAACAAACTAACTATTTGGAGCCGCAAATGCAGGAGCAGAACCGCCATCCGGCGGTTCTGTCTTTATTTGAGCAGTTCCGAAAGTTTGACAAAGGTAAAACCCTTTGAGCGGGCATACGGAATATATTGTTTTAGCACTTCAGAGGTCATAGGCGCATTTGCCCCTCCATGCATATGTAAAATGATTATGGCGCCATTGGTAGTCAATCTCTCTAAATTTTTTACAATTTCTTTGGTGTTTGTATTAAAGGCGTCCGGACCATCCGAGTTCCATTGAATAGGTAAAACTCCTAATGACTTGGCAAGTGCGAGGTCTTTTTTTGTATAACAACCGCCAGGGAATCTGAAGAAAAAAGTATTTTTACCGGTGAGATTCTTAAGCAGTGTTTGAGTTTTGGTAATTTCCGCTGTCTTTTGCAGATCGGAAATTGGTGTCAGGCCAAAACATGGTCTGGCAAAGGCCGGATGGGAATATGAATGACTGCCTAGTTCAAAGAGAGGTTCTTGGGATAGTTGTTTAGATATTTCTGGATAGGTTTCTATCCAAAGCCCGGAAAGGAACAGGGTGGCGGGTGTTTTTGTTTGCTTGAGGACGTCAATGACATTTTGATTGTACCAAGACTTGACCTCTCCTTTTGATAAACGGTTTTTCATTCCCGGAGTCATATCGGCATCAAAAGTCAGAGCTAACAATTTTTGATCGGTAGGTCCGTGGAAGATGATATTTTCTTTTAAGTAGTCAAAATTAATGGTATAAGCGTAAGGAGTGTTGGATGTTGTTAAGCCTTCTATCTGGGGTAGGCCAACTTGGCGAGCGGGTTTTAACCGGCCGGGAGGAATCGTTAATAAAAAAGTGATTAGAATTAGTCCTACTCCGGCGACTATTAGGCCAATTGAATAAAAAGAGTCAAAAAAAGTGGCCTTATCCTTGAACATTGCAGCTTTATTATCACTTAAATAATTCCATTTGTGGAGGAATTATTTAAGTGATTTATGTATCCAATTTTTAACCTTTCTTAACCGAAATTTTTTTAGGTTGGATTTTGGCTGCCTTTTTGAAAGTCACAGTCATAACTCCATCTTTGTAACTAGCTTCAGGTTCATGTTTTTCGTCGACGTCTCCAGGGACGATGACCCGGTAGGAATAGGCGGAGCTAGCCAGGCGATAGTATTTGCGTTTCTTGTCATTTTCTTCTTCTTTCTTTTCGCCTCTGATCCATAGTTCACCTTTGTGATAGGTAACCTCAATATCATCATTCTTTAGACCGGGCATCTGTGCTTCGATATAAACGTTCTTGTCGTCCTCAGAAATGGATAATCCCGAGGAGCTTTGGGGAAGCGAGGCTAACCAATCTTCATCTTCAAACCAGGGCCGAAGCGAAGGAAATGCCCAAAAAGACTTTGGCAAAAGATCTGTCATTTTATTATGTAACTAATAATACATTTACTTTAACATTTGAGGCTAGATTGTCAAGGTTTTTAAGGGTGGATTGATATCCTATAATCTTGACAAATGAGGCTGCATGTGCTAGTATAGAAAAGTTTGATCGAACCCTAAAAACATTCCTTTAAAGGAGCTTGGCAATGAAAAAATATGCTTTATTTCTTTTGCTGGGGATCCTGATTTTGTCGTCCTTGGCCTGTACTCTGGAAAGCACAGGCACTGTAGGCGCAAAACCCCACCCTGAGCTGAAACCGGAAATGGTAGTTATTGCGGATGACTCGCCCTACGTGGGGACTTATGACGCAACCAGATCCGGTTACGAGAACCATGACACCGGCACCTTTACTGAAGCTGAGTTGTCAGAAGCCAGGTGCGGAACCAAATTCGCAACCAAGATCGTTCTGGGCGCTAAGGCAGGCTATCATTGGACATACTACGCCAGCCATATGCTTAAAGAAGGCTGGTTCCTGGAAAAGGATTAGGATCGTTGACCGTGGGTAACCACGGTCTTTTTTTGCCAAGGTGGTGCGTAACTATGTCCCATAGACTTGACAAATGAGGCTAAATGTGATACTATAGGGCTTGTTAGATTGAACCTTTAAAAACTTCCTTTCGACCAACCTGAGGTGGGTTCGCCACCGAAGGATAGAAAATACCCAAAAGTGAGGATTATAAAATGAATAAAAAATTTTGGTTAGGATTTTCAATCCTGGTTCTTGTGTCGATTTTCTTAGCCGGCTGCGCTACGGACAGCAGTTTGCCCATATCTGCGACTATCACCTATTCGGCAAAGAATGATGACTCAAGATACACAGGAGGTTACACCGCCCGTTTCTACGGCAGCACAAATTCTCAATACTACAATTGGGTGGATGACGACTTCAAGTTTTTGAAGGCGCTCAATGACAAATGTGTCACGGTCGGATCACGAACCGAAACAATCGATCTGTCTGCCAGATATGACTACGAATGGGTTAAAAAGGAAGGAACTCACGACTACTGTCTTCAGCAGAAGAAAGACCAGTAGTTGGACAAAATAACCGGGGTAATACCCGGTTTTTTTATGGCATAGAGAAGATATAGTCTGCAGAGTTAACCTTTTTTCCCTGATTGTCCAAAGTAATGAAGTATTTGTAGGTGGTCTGGGGTTTGAGATCGGTAACGCTGATTAAGTGATTTGTTTGGGGTGTAGTAGAAACATCGATAGTACTGTTTAGTCCTTCGGTGAAGGTAATGGAAGTTTTGACGGAGTTTTTGGTCGAAAAAGAAATTAATACTTGGGTGGAGGAGATGGGGGTAATTAGGGGTTGTGTAAGAATGTCACTGGCCTTGACACGATTTTCCTGACTAGTTTGCATTAAATTTAGTACATTGGGAATAACGGTAATGGCGGTGAAGACGATGACTACCGGGATAATGACGGCAAAAGCGGATTTTAGTGGAATTCCCCAAAGCTTGTGATAATTTATTTTGGCGTCTTGAGCTTTTTTAAAAAGAAGCAATTGATTTTTGGGATAAAATTCCCCGTGGTTGTTGGGACAGGTGAAGACGGTGACGGTTTCCGGGACAGAATCATCCTTGATACTGGACATAGTTTGATGACACTGGGGGCAAATTGGAGCTGCCGCGGGAACGGATGACGATTTTGGAACTATGGAGTCAATATTTTTGGCGGAGTTGGTGGAAATAAAATTCGCAAGAATAGGTGGCAAAAAATGGCCACCGCAATTAAGGCATTCTTGTATAGAAGTGGTTTGACCATCGGTTGTCTGAATATCGATGGCGGTAAGATCGGCATGACAATGAGGACAGGTCATTAAATCATTTTAGCAAAGAAGAATAGGCTTGCTATACTAAATTGATGAAGATCAAGTTTTTAGGAGCGGCCGGTGTGGTGACAGGTTCTTGTTATAGATTGACTGACGATAAAACTAATTTATTGGTGGACTTTGGCATGTTTCAGGGTAAGCCGGAAGAAGAAGGTTGGAATTTCATGGAACCTCAGGCCGATTTGAGCCATCTCACAGCGGTGGTGATCACTCATGCTCATCTAGATCATTGTGGACGGTTACCTTTGCTGGTGAAGTACGGATTTAAAGGACCAATTTTCATGACCGAAGCAACAAAAGCTTTGATGGAGTTGGTACTACATGATAGTGCTAAGTTAGCTAAAGAAGAAGGGAAAACGGTAATTTATGATGAGGAGGATGTTATACAAATTTTGAAACAGGTTCAGTTGGTGGATTTTGATAAGGATTTTATGGTTGGGACTTTCAAAGTAAGACTGATTGATGCCGGACATATTCTTGGATCGGCCAGTGCGTTGATTGAAGATAAGACGACGGGCGAAAAAATCGTCTTTAGCGGCGATTTAGGAAATACTCCGGAACCTTTGATCCAACCAACTGAGTGGGTTGGTACGGCAGATTATGCGGTGATGGAATCGACTTATGGTAATAAAATTCATGAACCAAGAGATGAGATGGACGAATTGTCAAGAATTGTTCAAAAAGCAGAAAAGAACGAAGGGGTGGTAATAATACCTTCCTTCTCAATTGAAAGGGCTCAGGAATTACTTTATATTTTTGATCAGTTGAAAAAAACGGGTCAAATTAAAGAAAAAACACCGATATTCCTCGATAGCCCGATGGCAATAAAAGCTACGGAGGTATTTAAAGCCTACCCCGGTTTGTATAACAGAAAACTTCAGGAACAAGCCAGAACGGATGACCCTTTTGATTTCCCGGGATTAGTTCTATGCGATGATATTGAAAAAAGTAAGCAAATTAAAAATTTATCCGGACCAAAAGTGATCGTTGCGGGAAGTGGAATGATGAACGGAGGTAGAGTGATCCACCACGCACTAAATTACCTTGGAAGTTCAAATACCCAGTTGCTATTTGTCGGCTATCAGGCAGAAGGCACATTGGGTAGGACAATTTTGGATGGGATTAAGAAAATAAATATCTGGGGAAATGAAATATTGATCAAAGCCGAAATTCTTGAAATAACCTCAATGAGTTCTCATGCGGATCAATCACAGTTAATAAATTGGTTGAAGAAGATAGGTGGTCTAAAAGAAGTAATATTAGTACATGGGGAGGAGCTCCCTAGACTTACTTTGATGGAAAAGATACGTCAAGAAATTGAAAGTATTAAAGTAGAGTTACCAGCAATTAATCAAGAAATAGATTTGAATAAATGAAAAAGATATTTCTTATCACCGTTGTGTTTTTAACGTTTATTGTTTTGGTAAGTAAAACAGCTTGGGCGGCTTACCTAACTTTGACCAGAATAGGGACCTTGTCGACCGCCGGTCTTAATTATTCAACTTATACCGTCACCGGAGCGGTGCCCGATTTTTCCGGAACAGCGACTCCCAGTGCATTGGTGGCAGTGACGGTTAATGCAGTAACTGCGACCACGAGCGCCAACTTGAGCGGAGTTTGGGCGGTGATACCGAATAATATTGTGACCGGCAATAATAGTGTTTCGATCGCCTCGGGAAACGAGGTAATATCATTTATTTTGAGCTATACCCCTTCGGCGATACCAACTCCAACTTTGACTCCTGAGATAGCTACCGTAAGTAGTTTGCCCAAATCGGGTGGATATACATGGCCTTTGGTGATCGTTCTAACCGGGGTGGGTGTTTTCCTTGTCGGAAGAAAAATAAGAGGAAAGGTAGAGGATGAGTGGAATATCTAACAGATAAGTGATTAAATAAGAAACTTATGCTATCCAACGGTAATCGTATTGAAGTGGTTTTTGATATAGAAACCAAGAATTTTTTCGACGATATTAACGCTCATGATCCGGCGGCTTTAGGTATATCGATCGTTTCGGCGTATCGCAGAGAAATGAATAAAGATAACCAGGAGATAAAAGGAGAAATGCAAAGCTTTTGGGAGAATGATTTTGACAAGATGTGGAGTTGGTTTGAAGAGGCGGATCGGATAATTGGGTATAACAGTTTGGGATTTGACGTCCCTGCGGTAAACGGGGTCTACCGTGGAGATTTCACCAAATTGAAACATTTTGATATTTTGAAGGTCATAAAAGACACTTTTGGACACAGAGTGAAACTGGATAGTGTGGCAAAAGAATGCTTGGGAACCGGGAAGATCGCCGGTGGCGCAGATGCGGTCCGGTGGTGGGCCAAGGGAGACCAGGAGAGTTTAGCCAATCTAAAAAAGTATTGTGAAATGGACGTGGAGGTTACCAAGGGAGTATATGATTTTGGAATGAAAAACAAAAAGTTGAGGTTCAAGGATCACTGGAACGAATTGCGAGAGATCGAGGTCGATTTTTCGTACCCTGTGGTCACAGAAGAAGAGAAACCGGTTGAGCTACAAATGGGTTTGTTTTGAGGCTTACTTGGAGTATAATAGTCCAAGTATATGTTCACGCTTACAAAGAAAGCCGATTATGGTTTAGCAATGTTGTCTGTTCTTGTCGAACGAGGACGGGGTGGTAGGGTCAACTTGTCGGAGTTATCGAAAATGGGTTTACCCCGAGCCTTCATGGCTAAAATTGCCATTTCTTTAGTAGAAGCCGGGATCCTAAATAGCAAAGAAGGTAAGGGTGGTGGTTATGGTCTTAACTATGATCCAAAGGAAATACAGTTGAGAGAAGCCCTGGAAGCGATTGAAGGGGAGGTAGAACCGGTGGTTTGTATTGATTGTCCGGTAGAAGGTGGCTGTAACCAAAGAGGTTTTATGGATAGACTCACTTCAAAGATTGAGGGATTGCTTGAAAGTTATTCGTTAGCCGATCTAGCAAAATAAAATGATAAATATCAGTAATTTAAAGGTTAAAGTCGAGAGTAAAGAGATACTAAAAGGAGTTGATCTTGAAATCAAGCGAGGAGAGGTTTTGGCCCTGATGGGTCCAAACGGTTCCGGAAAATCCAGTTTGGCCAGTGCCATTATCGGAAATCCCAAGTATGAAATTACTAATGGAAAGATCCTTTTTGATAATCAGAATATTACCTCACTGTCAATTGATGAGAAATCCAAACTAGGGATGATGATGGCTTTTCAATATCCGGTGGCGTTACCCGGCATTACGGTGAGAGAAATGTTATTGGCTTCGTTAAGGCAAAGAGGCACGAAAGTGTCGGCATTAGAGCTAAAAAAGAAAATCGAGGAGGAGGCTGCCAAACTGAAAATTGATGAAAGTCTTTTAAACAGGAGTTTGAACGACGGTTTTAGTGGTGGAGAAAAGAAGAAGTTTGAAATATTGCAGATGAAAATTCTTGAACCTAAATTACTAATTTTGGATGAGATTGATTCAGGGTTGGATATAGATGCTTTGGAGCTGATCGCCAGATATGTGAATGAGGAAGTAAAAAACAGAAAAATGAGTGTTTTGGTGATAACTCATTACCAAAGATTACTTAAATACTTAGAACCCGACAAAGTGGCGGTTATGAAGGATGGATTTATTGTGGACAATGGTGGAAAGGAAATTGTCGAAAAACTAGAAAATAGCGGTTACAAAATTTATGAGTAGATTCGCTAAGATCGATACCAGCAAAGAAAACAAAAAGATAGAAGATATCGGGAAAGATTATTTGTTGGGAAAGAGCGACGAGATAGCTTATATATTTAAGGCTAAAAAGGGGTTGGACGAGAGTGTGGTCAAGGATATTTCTTCAAGAAAAGGTGAACCTGATTGGATGCTTGAAAGGCGTCTTAAGGCTTTGAAAATATATGAATCAATGGAGATCCCAACCTGGGGAGGTGATCTGTCAGAAATAAAGTTTGATGATATCCACTATTATGTAAAACCTTTGAACAAACAGGCAGGTAGTTGGGATGAGGTCCCGGACAATATAAAGAATACTTTTGAAAAAATTGGAGTTCCCGAAGCGGAAAGAGAAATGCTGGCGGGAGTGAAAGGGCAGTACGACTCAGAAGTTGTCTATGGATCTTTAAAGAAAGCTCTTGCCGACAAAGGGGTAGTGTTTTTGTCTATGGATGAAGGATTGAAGCAATATCCGGATCTGGTCAAAGAGTATTTTGGTAAAGTGGTACCAATAGGCGATAATAAATTGGCAGCACTAAATAGCGCCGTATGGAGTGGTGGCTCTTTTATTTACGTACCGAAAGGTTTGGATGTTGGTCTTCCTCTTCAAGCATATTTCAGAATTAATGCTCAGAGCGTCGGCCAGTTCGAGAGAACTTTAATTATCGCGGATGAGGGAAGTAAATTACATTATATTGAAGGATGTAGCGCGCCTGCATATTCTTCGGCGTCTCTTCACGCAGCCGTAGTAGAGATCTTTGTGAAGAAGGGCGCCAGTGTTCAATACACGACAGTACAGAATTGGTTTAAAAATATTTACAATTTGGTAACGAAGAGGGCTTGGGTAGAAGAAGATGCCAGCATGAGATGGATAGACGGAAATTTAGGAAGTCATTTAACCATGAAGTATCCAGCCTGTATTTTGGCCGGAAGGAGGGCAAGAGGTGAGATGCTTTCAATCGCTTGGGCCGGAAAAGGTCAGCATCAGGATACTGGTGCAAAAATGATACATTTGGCGCCGGAGACAACTTCACAGATTATCAGTAAATCAATCAGTAAAGACGGAGGTCGGGCAACATACCGAGGAATGGTGCAAATGAGTAAGGGGGCTAAAGACAGTAGAAGTAAGGTGGTATGTGATGCATTGATCTTGGATGAAGATAGCCGGTCCGATACTTATCCAGTTAATAAGATTTTTGAAAATGAAGTTACTTTGGAACATGAGGCGACAGTAAGCAAGGTGTCTGAGGAACAACTGTTGTATCTGATGAGCCGAGGGATATCGGAGCACGAGGCCGAAGCATTGGTAGTGAACGGTTTCTTGGAACCAATCGTAAAAGAAGTGCCAATGGAATATGCGGTAGAGATGAATAGACTGGTGGGTTTAGAAATGGAGGGGTCTGTTGGCTAAATAATATGGAAACGAGAAAAATATTTATTAACGAACCAGGTAATTACGATTTTAAGCTTCTTCTGGACTCAATAAACAAGGAAGAGGAGCTGCGTATTATTTTGAAAGCAAACCGAGAAGGTGTTTATAACCTAAATATCTTATCCGATCATTTGGTGGAAAAAACCTTTGGTCGAGTCGAGGTAAGAGGAATAGCACAAAATGGAGCAAAAGTTAGCATAATCGGTAGGGTGAAAGTGGAGAAGGAAGCACCTATGACAGATAGTTTTTTATCAATGAAAATGTTGATACTGGACGGAAAGAGCAGCGCAATTGCCGAGCCAGAATTGGAGATCTTAAATAACAATGTTAAGGCATCTCACTCCGCTTCAGTAGGTAAAATCGATGAAGAACAACTGTTGTATCTGATGAGTAGGGGTATGGATAATAAGAGTGCTAAAAATTTAATCGTATCCGGTTTTCTGGAAGAAGTTATTAAATAAAATCCATTAAAATAAATTATGCTGGATATAGAAAAGATCAAGAAAGACTTCCCAATATTCAAAAGAAAAATCAATGGTCATGAGCTGGTTTATCTTGATAGTGGAGCCACCAGTCAAAAACCAAATGAGGTAATTGAGGCCATAAGCGATTACTATAAAAATAATAATGCCAATATACACAGAGGCGTTTATCAGCTGTCGGTAGAGTCTACACAAATGGTTGATGAAGCTAGAGCGGCCGTGGCAGCGTTTATTGGAGGTATGTTTGAAGAGATTATTTTTACCAGAAATACGAGTGAGAGTATCAACTTGGTTATGTATGCTTGGGGAAAAGAGAATATAAAATCCGGCGATTCGGTAATTGTAACTAAATTGGAACACCATTCAAATTTGATACCATGGCAAGAATTGTGTAGAGAAAAAGGAGCAGAATTGAGAGTGGTCGATATAGATAACGAGGGCCGATTGAAATTAACCGGGGAAACAACGGAGAGTTTTGAGGAAAATGGATTGCGAGTAAAAATCGGCAGTTTAGAGAAAATGTTAGATAACAGCGTCAAGATGGTGGCTGTAACGGGTGTGTCAAACGTATTGGGGACGATCACTCCATTGGAAGAAATTGTTAGGATGGTCAAAAAATCTTCAAGTAAGGCCTTGATCTTGGTGGATGCCGCTCAAATGGTACCGCACATGCAAGTTGATGTAAAAAAGATCGGAGCAGACTTT
>DASVZW010000156.1:0-3742 GCA_036391475.1 Patescibacteria group bacterium
AAAGGCATCAAAGTGAGAGCCCACGTTTCGGACATCGCACCTCTCACAAAGATATCCACTGCCCGATATGGAGTGATTAGATAGACAAGAGATCCTACTAGAGCAGCTGGAGCAATGACCATTTCCGAAAGGAAGAGATAAGAAAAAACGCCTGATCCCAATAGAGCAAGAAAAAATAAAACTTTGACGGTATCAATAAAAGAAAATCCTAATAAATGGAATAGTTCCCCAAGGTTGTAAGGGAGTACCGAGTAGAAGTTGAACATAGGTTGTCCGTATCCGGCACCCATATCCGGTGACCAACGACAAGGGATCTGACCATTTTGATAACATCGGTCCATTTCGTAAAGCCTCATGACTTGAAGATCGTCGTGCATGGAAAAGAAACCCGGTTTAAAAAGTTGCCAGCCAAAAACTATAGAGATAAGGATAAGAATAATTAAGTTAATTTTGTGGCTATGAAACATGTTTCTCTTTTTTAAATACTAGATAAACAGCCAAAGGTAGAAAAATTAAAGTGAGTAGATTACCAACCGTCCGTATTGGTGTATTGGTAAGCTTGGCCTCAATAGAATGAGAGCCTGCAGGCAAATTAATAGTGATGATACCGTTTTTGTCATCATAATGATTAATCTGTTTACCTTGATCGTAAACTTTCCAGCCGGGGAAGTCGATTAAGTTAAGACTGACCGAACTACCGATGTCGGCAGTATAGTCGAAGGAGAGCCAGTCGGTGCCTTTTTTCAGATTTTCCAGTGAATAGAATTTAGTGGAAGAACTGGGTTGAAAAGGTGCCGGAAATATCGGAGGCATTTTGGCTGATGTAGGCAAATAGTCAAAGATACTAATGGTCATTTGCCTATCCCAAAGATAACCTGACAGTTTTTCCTCCGGGGTCAGATCCAACCAAGCCAAGGGACGGAAAAATGAAGCCGAGAAAAGGAAAGTAATAACAAAAAAGGAAATTATTAGCCATTTTGATCTTTGCAAAGATAGATAAGAAAAGGTATAGGCACCGACAATGGCAAGGAAAAAATTGGCAATAACAAGAAATCTCCAGGGGAACTGAAGGTAGACCAGTGGCGACACCAAGCTCCATATCATTGAGGATTTTTCATGAGTCATGAAAGTGGAAAATAGACCTAAAAGCAGAAAAATAGAAACTGATATCTCCAGACGAGAGAATTTTTTCCTAAGTAGTTTGATGGTCAATAAAATAATTGAGGTCAATACGGTAAGCAACATGATCGGACTGAAGAAAAAAGAGAGATCATCGGTCGGACCCATTTCGGACGAACCATATCCCCAGAAAGAAGTAAAAAATAATTGTTTAATGGCAACAAAGTGAGCCCGATAATCGAAGTAGCCACCGATCATAGTTTCGGTATGAGCAAATTGTTTTTCAAAAACCACCGGTAAAAAGAAAAAGGCAGCAATGGCTCCGCCCCACAAAAAAGCAATAATAAATTTTTTTGATTCCAATAGCAACTTTTTAAAATTAAGTTTGCTTTTATTTAGAATCAAATAAATAACATAGACCAGAACCAAAGGAGTAAAGATCAGTGTAGTTACGTTGTGGGTGGCTAGCAAGGCCCCAAAACTAAGAGCAAGTAAGGCTTCGTATTTTTTCCCGGGCTTTTCCGAAAGTTTTTTGATCGCTAAGACAATCAATGGCAGAAAAACGTAGGCCCAAGTTTCTCCCATGGCGCCTCTGGAATAGATATCCGATCCTCTGTAAGGAGAATAAGCATAAAGAATGGCCGCGGCGAAAGCACCGGTCTCACCAAAAAGGGAAAGTCCAAGATAAAACATGGCAAGATTACCCAAAATCAACGGGGCAATGAAGCCGATTTTTACACTATCGAAGATATTGACCCCCAACAGATTTATTAGTGACATAAAGTAATAAGGCAGCGGACCGTAGTAGTTGTATTGAGGGTAACCAAAACGATAACCCATATCGGGAACCCAACGGCAAGGAATTTGCAGATCGGTCAAACATTTGGTCATGTCGTAGACACGGGTTGGCTGCATATCATCATGCATGGGAAAATAGCCAACTCTGATGAGGCTCCAAAAGGTGGGGAAAGAAAAGATGATTATCAAGACCGGCCAAATGATCTTCCGGTATTTATACAAAAAATCTTTGACAATCTGGTAAGTCATTTAAGCTCAAAAAATTGAAGGGTTTCGTGGGTACCGTCGATCCTGGTTGGTTTTGGAAACTCCTTTATTAATGTTAGTTTAGCCAAATCCGCGGGTGAAAGGTGATCACGGGATTGGTTCACTACCAAATAGTTCTTATTGGTTTTGGCAGAATTTAAGAGACCCTCGGGAATCCTTCTTACGTCCGGGGGACTCCCGACAACGGTTATGTTTTTATGGCCCTCGGTATATATTTGGAGACCATCGGGCATAGTACCGAAGTAACCCTCCGTAAAGACGACTACTTTGTTTCCTGCCGATTCTTCCGCAATGAGATATTGGGCGATCTCCTTATTCCCCCAACCGGCAGTCCATTCTTCCAGATAACCATTTCTCATGTCATAGGACATTGGGGCTTTTAAGGGATCGATTACATAAATTGCCGAAACGATCACGGGAATAAGTAACGAAATGACCCCAAGAGCCTTGATAATGACGCCCTTTCTCTGGAGCAACCAATAAATTCCGAGAGAGGAAAGAATAATTAAAGGTATCGAGGCATAAAGAATATAACGGCTGGTATAAACTTTGGCGATAAACGCCTGAGCGATCAAAGGTGCCAAACTGACCAGCAAAATAAAAAGCGCTTGTTTAATTCTTTTTTTGTCAAGAAAACCAAGAAGTGCCGTGATAAAAATTGAAGGAGTAAAAAGAAGCCACAACCAAGAAACCGTCGACTTTAAATTGCCGGTCAAGGGATTGAAGGGATGTTGAAGTACCTCTCTCCAACTAAAAACATAGTCCTGATTACGCGAGGCGATCTGGGAGAAGCCCGGCCCTAAGCGCAAAATAGAGTTTATTCCCTGGGAAATTAGGACGATGGCAACAGCGCCAAAAAAGAGACTTTTTATCTGCTCTTTTTTTGAAAAATTTATCTTGCCAAAAAAGATTACAGCCAAAAGAGTCCAGAAATAGTAAATGATAGCCGGGGATTTTGTGATCAAGCCGCCACCAATAAAAAAACCAAGGATCATGGCGTGATCCAAACGTTTTGTCTTTGCAAATAGCACGGAAAAATAAATCGACCATAGCCCAAACATAGAAAGAAGACTGTCGGCCAAGGCCATCCGGTCGAAGAAGACACTAAAGGGAAGTATGGCGTATATCAAAGAAGCTAAAGAACTAAGAATAATATTTTCAAAGAGGATCTGACTGACAAGAAAAAGGGCGACCATTGAACCAACCCCGGCGGCCACAGAGACCATTCTGCCTGCAATTAGCGGGTCGGAAAAGAATTTTAAAAAAGGAATAGTGATCCACATAAAAAGCGGTTGCTTACCGTCGCTTAACGGAATAAAACGGAGAGTGGCTTCGGTTCTCATCACCTGAGACCAACGGACATAGATGGCCTCATCCACAAAGACGGGAATAGCGTTGAGACTAATGAGACGATAGGCAAAAAAGGCAATAACTGCCAAAATCAGTAATAGAATTGGCCAAAATAGTTTAGATTTTGTCATACTTGCCCGACATGTCATTCAGTTTTACTTGGAGGATCTGCTTTAACATGTCTGTTGATTCTTTAATAAAGTTTCTC
>DASVZW010000157.1:0-6875 GCA_036391475.1 Patescibacteria group bacterium
GATCCACAGAATTATGTAATCGATGAAGAAATATACGGAAAAGTTTATAACAGCATTACATCAACGGAGATCACGGTACAAAAAACGCCTAGTTATATTTTTCTGATCACTTCGAAAGAATACGAAGGTTTTATGGAGGGCTTGGTAGATATGCAAATATTTTTTAGAGAATTTAAAGATCAACTGCAGGAATATTTGGATATTCACAGGAGGGTGTGGGAAGAAATTTCCGATATAAAGGAGAGAAAAACCATCAAGGGTGGAGATGTCGAAAAAGTAAGGGTGCAATTGGATAGCTACCAAAAAACGATAAATCTGATCAGCTCCAGGATCAATCAAATGGGAACTTATGTGCATACAAGAGCCGACATTGCAAAAGATATGAAATTAACCGAGTATTTACAGGGAATGTTCCAGTATAAATTTGACGTTTTGACAAATACTCACAGCTATATTAAGGAGATTTGGGTAATGACCAATAATTATATGAATGCTGCCATTCAGGTGATCACCGATATAAAAGCCCAAACAACCAACAAGAGTATTCAATCACTGCAATTAATTACTACTTATGGTGTGGTGGGAGGAATAATCGGATATCTTTCCAGAGATTCATTGCCTAATATAACCGGCAACGGCTTGATCTATTTTGGATTACTGGTAGTGTCAACTTTAATGATTAACAGAGTTGTATCCTGGTTATATAAACAAAGTAAATTTAAAGTATCTTTTGCTGAAAGAGTCGAGAAGTTTTAAGGATTTGGGGTAGGAGCAGATAAAAGTGTGGACATATTAATGGCCGAAGCGGGCATGGTGGACTGTCCCGAAGATGTTTGTTGCTTACTTTGAATTAACTGCTCAATTCTCAAGATGAATTTGTCCATGGGGATCGATGACTGAGGAATGTCTACGGAGAAATCGGCATTTAGATCGGATAAAGAATAAGTAAAAGCAATATCCGAGGATGTTTTTTGAGTGTCGGTACCACTGATGGCGGTAAAAGAGACACTGATCTTTCTTAGATAGTAAGTATTTTTTTCGACCCACATATCAACAACCAGATTGTTGATAACGTCCGAAGCTTTGGTTTGTCCAATGGTGGCAGTGGGATTGAACTCTTGGTTGATGGCTTTGTCTAAATAGTCAATGGTATCGGCATCGGCGTTTAGAACTAGTTTATAGGTGTTTGTTTTGGCAATTTTGTCGTCGGTGACGGTGATATTTTTAAGGACCTGTTCATTAAAAAATATACCTTGGATCTTGTCGGAAAAACTTTCCTGGGTTGCCCCGTTGCTTTTTTGGTCAAGGACTTTGCTTGCTTCGGTGCCGAGGGAGCTGGTGTCGTAGGAGACCCAGTCGGCAATTAGACTATTGGTATCGGAGTCGGTCAGACCGGCGAAGGCAAGTAAAGTCATGGGTAGTTTATTGATCTTGAAGTAGACTTTGGAATCGACGGAGCGGATATCGGCATTGAAATCCTTAGTGATCGAGACGTTAGTGGTAAATTTGATATTTTTTAGATCGGAATAATCTACCGAACCTTTGGCGGCCACTTCGGCAGTGGAAGAGCCAAAAACATTTTGCAGGCTATTTGAGCGCATAGCCATAGAGATATCGAAGCTCTCCTTTTTGATCTTTTCTTGAGCCTTAACGGCCGAGACAATTAAGTATTGAGGAGTCTTGGGAGTGAACGGTAGAGATTGAACAAAGTTGCTGATGGGTGCAGAGACAGAAGGGTTGTTGATATCGATAACACCGTAAGCAACTGCATATACCGCTCCAAAAATTCCGGCAATAATTAAAAATACGATAATTAAGGTGATGGTTAAGATGAGAGGATTGGCAGGTTTTTCGGTTTGAGGCACGATGTCGGGGAAGAGATTCGAGGTAATTGGAGCTTTTCCCTCCGGTTTAGGGATGTCCATGACTGACTTTTCCAATGTTTCAAAAGTTTCCGGTTTGCTGGGTCGTGAGGAGTATTGAAGATTCACAAGCTGAGGTAAGCCACCGGGTTTCGGAAGATCAATGGGGTTACCTCCCAGAGGGGTAAAAATCGGTGCCGGCGGGGATTGCGGGTTGGGGAGATTAGGGGTGGCCGGGGTGGGGGTTGTGGTTGTTGAGGGTGGTATGGTGGCGGTAGGTGTGGATGGTGTTGGTGGGGTGGGTGGAATAAGATTTACCGGAGCAGGGGTGGAGGCCGGCTCATTCTTTAGCGTAGGAAAATCTGCCTCTACTGAGGAGGAAGTGGGTGCTTGTGGATTAGTACCAACAGAAACCGGCTGATTATCGTCGGGCATCATTTTTAAGTATAGGAGTTTTTAGCGGTTGACACAAGGTATTTTTTAGCTTGCAATCAGGAGTGGTTTCTGTTATATTATTCGTTGTCCCGAGCGACTTTATGATTAGACCAAAAACCATTACGCAAAACCCCTAGGCTTTTTCGCCGTTTGCGTGGTAAAATCATCCCGCTTAGGCGGGATTTTTAGTCCCTTCGCACTTTATATTCGAGATGGGCCGTTAGCTCATCTGGTAGAGCGCTACATTTGCAATGTAGAGGTGGCCGGTCCGAGTCCGGCACGGTCCACATCCATTGCTAACCGAGAATTGGTGATTGACTCTTAGGATTGACTACTTTAGAATCAACCACGAGCTCTTGGAGCTCAGAAAATGTTTGCTCCTTGAAAAGTGAATAGATTATGCAAGTAGATCGCATAATTTCAAATTTTTGAAAATTTTTGATTTGTTCTACTCATGTAATCAGTGGATGCCTTGGCAGTAAAAGCCGAAGAAGGACGTTTCAAGCCTGCGAAAGTTGTCGGGGAGGTGGCAAGAACTTATGATCCGGCAGTGTCCGAATGGGGTAACCCAGCCAGATTTATCTGGTTGTTTCCGGCTAATTTATTAGCTGGATTCGGGAACTTGGGGAACTGAAATATCTAAGTACCCAAAGGAAAAGAAATCGAATGAGAGATCCTTAGTAAGCGACGAGCGAAGAGGATTGAGTCTAAACCGTTAATTTATTAACGGGGTTGCAGGGCCAGACACATTTAAACTTTTCGGATAGAAGAACAACATGGAATAGTTGGCCATAGAGGGTGAGAGTCCCGTATTCGAAATCTGAGAAGTTTAAGTTTGGTACCTAAGTAAATCTAGAGACGGCAAACTCTAGATCGAATCTGGGCCGACCACGGTCCAAGACTAATTACTTTTACTGACCGATAGTGAACTAGTACCGCGAGGGAAAGGTGAAAAGAAGAGCAAGTAGCTCTGTTAAAAGATCCTGAAACTGATTACTAACAAACAGTCGGAGTCTGCCGCAAGGCGGATGACGGCGTGCCTATTGAAGAATGAGCCGGCGAGTTACTCAACACAGCAAGGTTAACCGATAAGTTTCGGGAAGCCGAAGGGAAACCAAGTCTTAACAGGGCGTGTAGTTGTGTTGTGTAGACCCGAAACCAGGTGAGCTAACCATGAGCAGGCCGAAGGTTTGAGAAATCAAACTGGAGGGCCGAATGGGTTGATGTCGCAAAATCATCCAAGGACTTGTGGTTAGAGGTAATATGCCTAACGAACCTGGAGATAGCTGGTTCTCCTCGAAACATGTTTTGGCATGGCCTCGTATTTACGGTATGGGGGGTAGAGTTACTGAATGGACTTCACGAGTAAAATCGCGACTTCCAACCAAACTCCGAATACCCATATCAATTGTACGGGAGTCAGTGTCCGGGGGCTAAGCTCCGGATGCAAAAGGGAAACATCCCAGACCCTCAAATAAGGTCTCTAAATATATATTAAGTGGGAAAGGACGTGTCATTTCTCAGACACCTAGGAGGTCGGCTCAGAAGCAGCCATCCTTGAAAGAAAGCGTAACAGCTCACTAGCCGAGAGATACACGGCCGAAGACGTAACGAGGCTAAAATATATTACCGAATTTAGGGATCCATACGTAAGTATGGGTGGTAGAGGAGCGTTCCTGTGGCTTTGAAGGCGAATCGTAAGGTTCTCTGGAGCAGCAGGAAGTGAGAATGCCGGCATGAGTAGCGTAAATCAAGTGAGAATCTTGATGACCGAATGAGCAAGGTTTCCTACGCAACGTTCGTCGACGTAGGGTAAGGCGACCCTTAGGCGAGGCCATAATGGCGTAGCTGATGGATTACTGGTTGATACTCCAGTCCTTGTTTGCAATCGTTATTAGTTGGGGCGGGACGAAGTTGGATAGTCTAGGCGGTGTGTTGAAGATACATTCGCTTAAGCAGTTAGTCAGTCTTTATTGGTAAATCCGTAGAGGCGTTTAAACAAGCTGCGAATACAAGTCTTCCGAAAGGAGGGCAAGCTAGATGACTTCAGTTTCCGAGAAAAGCGTCGCAACGAGAGTGCAAATAATCCGTACCGCAAACCGACACAGGTGCTCTGGTCGAGTAGACCAAGGTTTTCGAGAGAACTCTTCTTAAGGAACTCGGCAAATTAGCTGGGCGTAAGCTTTGCAAGATGCCCTGTCCGGAGCAATCCGGGCTACAACAAAAGACTACAAAGGGGCTGTTTAACAAAAACACAGGTCTGTGCAAAAGAGAAATCTTAAGTATACAGGCTGAAACCTGCCCAGTGCCGGAAGGTTAAATGAGTGGCTGATCATCGCAAGATGCTAGGCTGCAATTGAAGCCCCGGTGAACGGCAGCAGTAACTATAACTGTTCTATGGTAGCGAAATTCCTTGTCGGGTAAGTTCCGACCTGCACGAAAGGTGAAACGACTTTGTAACTGTCTTGAGAAGAGACTCGGCGAATTTGAAATGGCTGTGAAGATGCGGCCTACTGGCAGCAGGACAAAAAGACCCCGTGGAGCTTTACTACAACTTGGCACTGAAATGTGTGGTGTAACTGTTTAGGATAGGAGGGAGTGCTATCAATTTATTGGTGGCACGACAGTGAAATACCTCTCTTTATGGCATACGTTTCTCACCTAATCCAAATGCAAACTTTGGAAGGGACACTGTCTGGTGGGTAGTTTAACTGGGGAGGTTGCTTGCTAAAGAATAACGCAAGCGTACAAAGGTACCCTTTCTCCGGATGGAAATCGGAGTGTAAGCGCATAGGTATATGGGTGCTTAACTGTGAGACATACAAGTCGATCAGATACGAAAGTAGGTCTAAGTGATCCTCGTGCACTTCGTGGGAGGTGCCGGGCTTAACGGATAAAAGCTACCCCGGGGATAACAGAGTAGTCGCACCTGAGCGTCCACAGCGACGGTGCGGTTCGCTACCTCGATAGACAATGACCCAAACATGTCGAGAATAAATTTGGCTTATAACGAAGAATGCCTTGAATTGAACACTTAAGGTTAACATCGTGGGAAGTCGTTCGAAAGAATTGACCCCGTAGAGACTGATTCAAAAAACCGTTTAGGTTTTAGATGAGATATCCCTATTTTTAATAGGATATAAAACGCCAATAAGTAAAAAGAACAAGTGAAATAATAAAGTTCTTATTACGAAAGATATAGTCCAAACCACTAGTAATAGTTGGAGAGCACAAATACAATCTATTGTATTTTTGGTCGGCTCAGCGCATCCTGGAGGTGTAGAAGCTTCCAAGGGTTGGTCTGTTCGCCCATTAAAGCGCTACGTGAGCTGGGTTCAAACCGTCGTAAGACAGGTTGGTCTCTATCCGCTGTCAGCGTGGGATTTTTGAGGGAGTTCGTCTTCAGTACGAGAGGACCAAGATGAGTCAATCCCTGGTGTGCCAGTTGTTGTCGTCAGACGCATTGCTGGGTAGCCACATTGATATTAGATAATCGCTGAATGCATCTAAGCGAGAAGCTATTCCCAAGATGAGAAATCCATGTTAACGTGAGTTAACGAAAGAACCCTAGTAGACTACTAGGTTGATAGGCAGAGAGTGTAAGTGCCGCAAGGTATTTAGCTTATCTGTACTAATGTTCGAAGAACAAATCAAAAATAACTTGCGATTTACTTACATCAATCTATTCACTATTCAGGGAGTACAACAGTACTCTTTAAAATATAAACATTGGATCACAAGACAGGAAAGTGATTGATACATCGATCTTTTTCTTGTCCGGTGATCTGAGCGATTTGGACCCACCTCTTCCCATTTCGAACAGAGAAGTGAAACAGGTCAGCGTCGATGATAGTAATTGGGCAACTGATTGCGAAAGTAGATCATCGCCGGGCAAACAAACAACCCACCTTTTTAGGTGGGTTTTTTGTTGTTTAAATTGGCGATGATCTACTTCGTTAGTTGTGTTCGTCGAATACTCCTCACCCCTGCCTTCATCAAGCTCGTTACGAGATTGATTTCGGCACTCTGAGTACAGAGCCTCTTATATCTAAGCCAATAATCACTACGCTTATTATTGTCTTGATATCATCGCATCTGATGAGCTTTAGGGTTTGTGAGGGTTATTTGTGATAAAAAACCCGGCGGGTGCCGGGTTAAAATTATTTACGAAATTCCTGGAGGATGGTTTCACTGAGATCAATAAACATTTTTGAGTGCGGAAGTGTTTCTTCCGAGTGGAAGTCCTTGGGATCGGTGGTTTCGGTGTTTAAGGAAAGTTCCACACCTTTTTCCGATAATTTCCAAGACAAATACAAGCCTCTTCTTTCACCAATACAGACAACATAAGTATCGGACCATTCCGGCCAAATAGCCCCAATTCCTCTGGTACGATATTCGTTTTTGAGAAATAAAGGAATAGTACAGCTTCCGTTGCTAAAAGGACCGAGGGTAATGGTGTAGCCTCGGGGATTGAGTAGACGATTTAGAGTGGATTCAAAAAGTTTTTCCACTTGGTTTTCTCTGGGTCTCATTTTTCCTCCTTTGAAGGTGCGTTTGGTAGATAAAACCCGGCTATTT
>DASVZW010000158.1:0-20256 GCA_036391475.1 Patescibacteria group bacterium
TTTGGCGACGCGATAGGTGTATTCAATATTGTCATAACTGACAAAAATATCCGAACCGACTTTGATGTTTGGTAGAGTGGAAAAAATAGCGGTGTACTTTTTGGGGTCATAAAACTGTGGTAGGGTGGAGTGACCGAAAATGACCGGAGACCCAAGCTGTCCGGGTAATGCGGTCTGGGGGAAATGGACCAAGTGTTTAGTGAGATCTTCGTCATTGATACTTACGGTGGCCTCGGTGATACCTAATGAAGGAATAGAAATTGAGTAAGAAGTGGGTTTGTTCGTCTGCGCACTTTGAGATTTTTCCTCGAGAGCAAAAAGATCATTTTGAATGCTGCCCGGGAACCAAGAGCTGGCTTTAGTATAGTCAACACCGCCTTTAGCAACGGCCGGGCCGGTGTCCTGATTGTTGGCTACCGATTCGTAAGAAATTGGAGACAACAAACCTCCGTTTTTGAATCCGGCCAATAGATCGGTGTCCTTAAGTTGATAACTTACCAACGGGTAGGCCACAAAAGCAACCAAACCCAGTCCCAGAGCAGAAATAATCGTGGGAACGGTTTTTAAGTAAGTAGGAATGATCCGGCCCGGATGGGGATTTTTTAAAGTGGCCTTTTTATATCCGTAGAGCATATTACTGGGTCACTAGCTGGATCTCGATATTTTTTAAAGGAAGATAGTTTTTTGAAATAAAAGGAATTGGTGGGCTGGTACGGGCGGTGGCGCTTTGGAAACCTTCTATAGTTTGGAGCATATTCTTGGCACCGGCAATCGATTTGCCTTTAATCTGACCTGCCCAGTGATTACTATCAAAATCCGGCATCAAGTTGGCTTGGACAACCACGTTGGCTTTATAACTGCCGTCGGTTTTTACAGGATTGTTGACGTTGATCTGGGTACCTTCAGTGGTAAGAACGGTACCGGGAGGTAGTTGGCTCTGGAGCTGGGATTGAGCCAGTTTGAAGAGGTCGGCTTTTGAATAAACCAGAACGTCCAAAGAGCCGGTCATGTCGAGGGTGACGGTAGAGGCTTCTTCACCGACATTATGATCAAATTGCTTCTTGGTAAATTGAAGATCGTTTAGAGCTAGCGTGGCGGTATTGGGATCACTATTGGAAAGAGAGTCTTGAGTTTGTTGTTTGATCTTGTCTTGGGCTTGAGTAATTAATTTATCCTGATCGGATTTGGCCACAGCCCTGACTGTCTTGGAAGTGCCACCGGCAAAATCTGAATCGGCGACGGCGTAGGCGATGGTCTTTGAGTAGTTATCAACAGTGAGGGTGGTGTCCTTACTGATATTGGAATCGGCACCAATTTTTGAAGCGGTAACTTTGACGTTGGTGGCTTTTCCATAAGTTTCTTGGAAGGTCAGGGGGTCGGCACTTTTGGAGGCAATAGTAACCGAGTCTTGAAGAACAAAGGCTAGCTTACTGTTGTCGACGGTGATTATGGTCCCCGACTTTAGAACTAAGGGGGCGATGGTTCTATTGGCAATAGTAACGGTGCCTTGGGCTTTGTCACCGACAGTGGCTTCGCCGGTGGTATTAACCGTTTCTTTATCGCTAGCAGGAATCGTTTTTTTGGTAGCGATCAAGGTAGGAGTACCGGGTTGGGCCTGTTCGGCGATAGCGATATTAAATTGCTGATCAAGTTTTTTGGGGGTGATCTTCACGGTAATCTGAGCACTGCCCAAAAAGAAATAAAAACCAAAAGCTCCAGCGACAATTATCAGTAGTAATAGCGGAATGAGTAAGAAGCGGAGGTTATTTTTGTTACCAGACCTGGATGGTTTGGAAAACTTATTTTTGAGATTATTTACAAAAGCTAAAGGGGCAAAAGATATTTTAGGGCGATTGCCGGCCTGACGTACTTCCTCGGGGGAAACAGCGTACTCGGCTTCTTTTTGATTATCCAATTCTTGGGCAAGATTGGAGATCTTGGGTTGTTGACTGGACTGGGACTCAACAACATCAACCGCCTCGACAGTCTCCGAGATCTCTTCCGGCGGGGTAGTTTCTTCATAAGTGAAGCCGAGTTTTTCCAAACTGGTCGGGGTGGGCTCTTCGGGCAAGGTGAGATTGGATTCTTCAACCGGAGTGGTCTCCAAGGCGTCTTCCTTAACGGCAACACCAAGTAAACTAGCGGCTTCGGTGCCACCGGTCAAGGCGACGGCCCTAATACTAAAATCAATCGGAAGGACTTCAACTTTCGGCATGTGGATGAAGGGCAATTTTTCCTGCCAAGGGTATGAAACAAGTTGCTGCTGTTCTTCTTCAAGAGTGGAACCGTCGGTCAAAATAAAACGGGCGGGGAGACGGTCGAATTCCATTCTGGTAAGACCTTCTTCAACATCCCGGGCGACGTCTCCGGAAACACCAACTTCTTCAGTGGCTTCTACTTTTCCAAGGGTAATAACAGAAACGACAATCTTGCTATGAAAGATCTCCAGCAAAATGGCAGTGGGAGGAATACCTTCTTTTTTCTTTAAATAGTGAGTGATGGCCTGGGTGGTGGAAACAACACCGATGGCAGTGAGGTCTAAGTTATCAAGAAGTTTTTTGATCAAAGCTTTCTTGGTGGGATGAATACCTTTATCATCAAACCAGGATTCCGGCAAGCCAAGAATCACCCGGCGAGGTTGAGAGTTAAGATTTTTAACGGCTTCGGAAATTGAAGCGTCAACTCCATTGATCAAAGATTCCTCATCTTCCCAAGCTTCAAAAGAACCGAGCTGAACAATCTCCGGTTCGCCATCGATAATTTCCCAACAAACAGACTTAATTAAAGATTCATGAATTTCGACGGCCAAAAAGTACTCTGTTTGGGGTTCTTTTTTGTTACTGCCGAAGATATTTTTCAGATTCATTTTGGGCGGCCAGAAGAATCAATTTGGGTGTGTTTAAATAAACTGCAAGTAAAGGCGCTTGATTCCGGCACCCAAAGATTCTTGCTTGACTATCTTTATCTTAGCAAGTTCTTGGGTATTAGTCACATGTGGTCCACCACATAATTCTTTGGAGAAAAAGTTTTTGGGGTCACCGATGGTATAAACACTGACTATCTCCGGATATTTTTGACCAAAAAAGGCAAGGGCACCTTCGGCTAAAGCTTTTTCTTTGGGAAGTTCTTCACGAACTACCGGAAGTTTTTCATCGATCTTTTGATTAATTAAATTCTCAATTTGTTTTAATTGTTCATCAGTGAGTTTATCTGGGTGAGAAAAATCGAAACGGAGTCTTTCGGAAGTAATATTGCTACCCTTTTGACCGACATGTTCACCGAGAATTTGTCTTAATGCGGCGTGAAGTAGATGAGTCACGGTATGATATGCAGTGACTGTTTGTGAGTGGTCAGCCAGGCCACCTTTGAACATGCCAGCTGAAGCACTGCGAGACAAATCGCGGTGTTTTTGGAACTCGGCTTCAAATTGTTTGATGTCGATAGTCCGCCCCATTTCGGAAAGAATTTCGGTAGTGATCTCTAAAGGGAAACCATAATTCTGATATAGATCAAACGCGGCCTTGCCATCGACGTTGGGATTTTTTTCCAGTTCTTTCAGTCCTTTATCTAAAGATTGACCGAATTTAGCCAATTCGGTAGAAATAACATCTTTTATTTTGGCACCATCATCTTCCGGTTCAAAATAGACTCCGGCATAAATGCCAATGACGACGTCGGAGAGTTGGGACAAATTAGATATGTGATCTCTGGAACCGGTAAGGAAATATTGTTTGACGGCTGCGCGGCGAAGCAAACGGCGAAGCATATAACCCTGAGCTTTATTACTAGGCAGGACTCCATCTTTGATCAAAAATGTGGCGGCCGATAGATGATCGGAGATAACCCGCATCATAGGTTGGTTGGCCGGCTCGAGATATGATTTTTCGGTAATTATTTCCAGTTTACTAATGATGGGTGAAAGAGCTGAGGTCTTAAAAATATCCGGGTCATCAGCGACCGCGGCCGCAAGACGGGTTAACCCGCCACCAAAATCAATATTTTTTTGAGGAAGTTCCTTTAGTGATCCATCGGACTGTTTGACATATTGCATAAAAACCGAGTTTCCTATTTCAAGAAAGCGGCCGCAGTCGCAGTTGGGGTGGCAAGGCTGGTCTTTGTAAGGTGAATTCTCGTGAAGTTTTAGCTCTGCACCAAAGTCATAGAAAACTTCACTATCGGGACCACCTGGTTCTCCAATCGGCATGTTTTCCGGAGCGCCGGCACGGGACCACCAATTTTTCTTGGCCGGGTAAGCAAAAATTCTTTCGCCTTCTTTGGCATTAATACCAACTTTGGAAAAAAGTTTTTGCCATATTTTTATGGATTCTTCATCTTTAGCGACACCCGATCCTCCTTCAAAAACAGAAGTATATAAACGTTTGGGATCCAAACCAAGACCTTCGATGGGATCGGTAAGAAAAGTAAAAAGCCAGTCCAACTGCTCTTCCTTGAAATAATCTCCGAGAGACCAGTTCCCCAACATTTCAAAAAATGTAGTGTGGCGGTTATCGCCTACCTCTTCTATGTCCTGAGAACGGAAACATTTTTGGCTATCAACGATACGATTACCAAGGGGATGTTTTTGTCCTAAAAGATAAGGCATCATCGGTTGCATGCCGGCCGAGGTGAAGAGAGTGGTGGCGTCACCTTCCGGGACCAAAGAGGTTGAAGGCAGAACTTGATGCTGTCTTTTTTGATAAAAATCTAGATATTTTTTACGTAATTCGTTGATGTCCATTTGAATACAAATTATAGCCTAACAAAAAGGCCGGGGTTAACCGGCCTTAGCAATTTACCAACCAAAGCAAATGTGGCTTAAGCTCAGAGCGATTCCGGCAAAGCCGACCGCAAGAGCGGTGAAGAAGAAAACCCGAGGATCAAGTTCATTGAGAAAAGCAGTGAGGCGGTTGGCGCCATCCATATTGCGAACAATGGTGGCACCATTAAGAATTAGGACGGCCAGTAGAATTAAGATGAGCCCTAGGATCTCCATATTGCCTCCTTTGGAAAGTAATGTGCGATCGAATGGATTAATTTAACACCATAGATAGACTAAGTCAAAAAAAAAGACGACCAAAAAGGTCGTCTATATACTTTGAATTAATGAATTGTAGCGGTCAGGACAGCCAGGAGGCAGAAGAAGACTGCCAAAAGTCCGAGTCTTATCTGACCATTGAAGCGCCGGCGGGACCGTTCCATTTCTTGTTTGAGGAAGTCGGCAGACATGAAGGGAATGTAGGGCATGGAAACTGAGCCGAAAACGACCCACATCATGTCAATGAAGCCCAGGGCGCCGGCAATGATAAGCATGATTACCGGTGTGGAAAGAGGGGGAATACCCATGATCATCTCCTTAGATCGAGTTGGATTTTCAAAGTAAACTAGGCGTAAATATACCAGAAAAGAGGCTTAAAGTCAAGTTATAGGATATTACCTCTTGATAAGTTTTTGGGTTTTCTGATCGAAACACTCGGGGATCATAGTCTTGGGGAAATTGGGGTAGGCGGTAAGATCCGAACAGAGAATTATGCCGTTCCCGTCCCAAACCAACTTCCAGCTATCGCCCACTTTGGCACCAAACCACATGGCACCACCTCCGGTAGCAGTAATCCCGCCGGAACTGAACTTGCCATCGTTTTTGGATACGGATATGGTGAACTCGTTGGCCGAACTACCGTGTTTGGCAACCAGATCAGCTTTGATAGCAGCTTTAAGGGTTTCCGCTTCATCGGTGGAAGGAGTTGGTTTTAAGGTAGGAGTAGTGGTCGGAGATATTTGGGCTGTCGGGGTCGGTGTGGGAGTAGTAACAGCCGGAATTTGTTGAGTGGCGCAACCACCAAAGAGGACAGATGAAAGAATAACGAAGGAAAATGTAATTCTTTTCATAATTTAGTTTAATACTAATTTGGTTTCCGGCCAATGAAGCGAATTAAATTAGTGACTCCTTTGGCATTATCTTTATGGGTAGTTCCAAACCAATCGATCGTCCAGTAATTTGATTCTATCTCAAAACAATTTTGTGGAATCCATGATCTTATTCTTCTTGTTCTTCACCGGAAAAGATACGTACTAAAGCAACTACTCCCCAGGCTACAACCGCATAAACCAGAATTCCTACAATACTGGCTGGTTCCAGGACCGATGGGTTTGATAAGCCTTGAGAAACTGCCGTTGGGAAAATACCTATAAATGGCAGGACAAAAATAGCTGTAATGCTATAAATGAATTCCACAAATCCACTGGCAGTTCCGGCGCCTAGAAGCTTAAGGACAAGACGGAAGGCCAGAAGAATTTCGATCAAACCAAAAATAAAATAAACCAGGTATTCGATGGTCTGAGTGCCGGTGGCGGCCCGGGTAACAGGGGCGATCACAATGGGTTTTTTGCTTTCTTCTTGAGTGGTAACGGTTTCTTTAATTATTTCTGCCATATTTTTTTACTAATAATAATGACCTGGGTATGTTTAGGAGAGAATACGGATGATAAAAACTATGACGGCAATGACCAATAGAAGATGGATCAAGCTTCCGGCGACATGAAAGGTAAAGCCTCCAAGCCACATAATAATTAATATGACTATGATGAGATCCAGTAGGCTCATGTTGTTACGATTTATTAATAATAATTATTATAGTTGTATGTAATATATATTACAATTAAAAGTGAAATTATAGAGTATGGCAAAAAGAAGAAACGATTCATCTTTTTCGTTAAGAAACCTGTTTATTGTTTTTATTTTTGGAGTAATTGTTCTAGTGTTTCTTCTAGATATTTTGAAAAATAAAACTAAATACGTAGCTCCGGCTCCAACGATACCGGCACCAACAATTACATCAACTCCGTCTTTGGCTCCGATCGCTGTACCGATCCCGATAGTAATTCCAACAACAGCTCCGGGACCGGTGCTGACCAATAAGATATATACGACGATCGAACACTATAATCCACCTTTGATCCCTAAAGTTACCGCCTACACTTTAATTTTTATAGGCGATTCAATGACGGAAAGTTTAGGTATAAATTTTGATGACCTTAGAAAAGATCTGGCCAGATATTATCCGGACCATATTTTTGGACTATTTAATTATGGATTTGGTTCGACAAATATTTTGTCAATGGAAGACAGACTTAATCACGACACTCTGTACAAAGGTATGACCTTTCCGGCAATTCTTAACCGTGACTTCAATATTATTTTTATAGAATCATCCGGAAATAATCCCTTATCTCAATACCCCTTAGATCAAGGGCTGGCATTACAAACTGCCGCATTGGATCACATGGTGGCAGAGATTACCGACCGGCATCCGACTTCGTTGATCGTTTTCATAGCTACTGTGGCGCCATCACAAGAGTTGTACGGGAAAGGAGTGGTAGATCTAACGCCTACAGTGAGGGCGCAATGGGCCAACGAGAGGAGAGCGTATATAGAGAATCATATTAATTACGCTAAAAATCACTTTATTCCTCTAATAAATGTTTATGAAAAAACCTTGAATAAGAACGGGACCGCAATGACAAAATATTTAAATCCGAACGACTACATTCATCCATCATTTGCCGGAGTGACTCTGATCAGTCAAATGGTCGCTGATTTTCTTTTCAAAAACAAGATATTGTTGAATTGAGAGAATCTATTATTTCTTGGGAGTGTAAAGATATTCCGGCCTAGATGAATGAAGGGTCGGAGGCGGAGGCGGCGGAGCTTCAGGGGCGGTGAAATGGTGAGGGGTTTCTTCGGGAGAATTCATTGGAGGAGCAAAATCGGGAACGTTTTCTTTGGGAATAAAATCTTTGACTTTCTTAAGGCCATCGGGTAAACCATCGATGGCTTCTTTGGTGATCTTGCGGCCTTCCTCGGTCCCCAGCAGTAGCGCGCCGAGAACACCCAAGGTGAGACCCAACATAAAAGTATTGAAACTATGGTCCCCGCTTTGAGGCTTAGAGGCTGTCTGATTCATAAGAGTCTACTTGTACCGGAGGGGTGTTTTTGCGATGGCCCATAAAGGAAGACAAAGTTTCAACGATTTTTCCCGATTGTTTTAAGCCTTCGATGATGGCAAAAAGACCAACGGCAGGTTGGGAAATTTTTTGGAGAGTGGATTCGGCGGTATCGAGGGTTTGGTTTACTTTTCCTAGGGTGTAACGGATCTCTTTCAGGATAAGCATTAGTTGAATGCCGATAATGACAGCAACAACAGTGAGGAGAGAAGTAGAGATCAAAGAAACAATCTGTGGCAAGGTCATAGATTAATAATACCAGAAGCAGAAAAATTTATTGACTGACTACGGTGATAGGGATAGTTTGGGTGGAAGTACGACTGAAGCGATTAGTGGATTTTATCTCAAGATTAGTATCGCCTACCGGAAGATTGATACGGGTCAAGAAATGTCCGGAGGGGTCAGGTTTGGTGGTGGTGTCCTGGTTGATAGTGACGGTTGAATCGGGGGAAGTATTACCTTCGATATCGACCGGTGAAACAAGAACACTACCGGATATGGGACGAAGAATCTCAAGCCTGGGTGGGGTAAGAATGGCACGAAACTGAAAAATCAGATAGCCAACAAAAACGATAATGCCCAAAGAGAAAAGAGCCACTTGAGAAGTAAAAAAACTGGTGGGGATGAAGTGGTGATGAGTTCTTAAAATTTTTCCCTGTCCGGGAGTGGGTATTTTAAAATCCCGACGAAAGATGGCAACGAGATCGTCCGGGTTTCTTTCTAAACGCAGACTTAAGTTGCGGATAAAACCCTTGGCAAAAGTTTCCGAAGGGAGCTGATCATATCTGTCTTCTTCAATAGATTGAATATATTTACCATCGATCTTGGTAAGAGAAGATAACTGGTCGATAGAGTAATTTTTTTCAAGCCTCGCCTTTTTTAAGATTTGCCCAACAGTTTTCATATGAGTACAGTTGATTATGACTGAGCATTATTTTGGGCAAGGAATTCGTCGTAACTATTAACTAAGATCTCATGAGGTTTGTTGCCTTCGGCCGGGGAAACAATACCTGAGGCAACTAATTGATCAATGATACGGGCGGCTCTGGCGTAGCCAACTTCCAAACGGCGTTGAAGAAGTGAAGCGGAAGCTTTACCGGATTCAATACAAAGACGGGCAGCTTCTTCAAATTTTTCATCAACATTACCGAGATCATGTCCGCCGGTGTCGGTGACGCCAGCCGGAGTAGCAGCTTTAGTGACAGTTTCGTCATGGACAGCTTGGACACCCGTCCTTTTAATAAAGTCGATAAGAGCGGATATTTCTTTGTCGGATACCCAAGCACCCTGAATACGTTTGGGTTTGGCAATATCTGGAGGAACAAATAACATGTCACCTTTACCCAGTAGTTTTTCGGCTCCGGGTGAGTCGATAATAACGCGGGAATCGATCATTGAAGTAACTTGGAAAGCGATACGGGCCGGGATATTGGCCTTGATCAAACCGGTAAGAACGTTCACCGAAGGACGCTGGGTAGCGAGAACCAGATGAATACCGGTAGCGCGGGCCATCTGAGCCAAACGGACAATCCTTTGTTCAACGTCTCCGGCATTTTTGGACATCATGATGTCGGCCATTTCATCGATGATGATAATGATGTAAGGCATGGAACTAAAACCGGAGAGCTCGTGATAGCCGGCAATATTTTTGACACCACATTCCTGGAAAATACGATAACGCTTTTCCATTTCAACGACGGCCCAGCCTAAGGCATTGGCCATCTTATCGACGTCGGTGATGACCGGGGTCAATAAATGTGGAATATCCTGATAAGGAGTAAGTTCGACACGTTTTGGGTCGACCATAATAAATTTAACTTCTTCGGGAGAGGCACGGAAAAGAATAGAGGAAATGAAAGAGTTAATGAGAACAGATTTACCGGAACCGGTGGTACCGGCGATCAAGATATGAGGCATTTTGGAAAGATCGGCGACACAAGGTGAACCGGAAACATCGAGACCAAGCGCAACCAAAGTTTTAGCCTTGCTGTTCTCTTGCATGATCTTGGAATTAAGCATTTGACGGAGAGAAACAAATTCCAACGAGCGATTAGGAATTTCGATACCGACAAGATCGCGTCCGGGGATAGGAGCTTCAATACGGATCTGTCCCTGAGGGGCTGAGAGAGCCAGAGCGAGGTCGGACTGAAGGGCGTTGATCTTACTGACCTTGGTACCCATAGCGATACGCAAAGCATATTGGGTAACGGCTGGGCCATTGTTGACCTCGACCACTTTGGCGGCGATACCAAAGGAGGTAAGAGTATCCTGAATAATTTCGATGTTCTTATTGATGTCACCACGATCGGCTTTGCCAAGTTTTTGATCGGATAACAGATTTAGTGGAGGATATTGCCAGACCATATCGGCAGCACCTTCCAAATGAACTGGGGCGATCTTGGCGTTGGACTGAGGAGTAACCGGCATGTCTTTGATAATGGGTCTTTGATTGTCTAAATTTACATTTGAGGCCGAAATGACGGGGAGTTCTTCACCGTTATTTATTTTGACCGTACCGGTCTTGCCGGCAAAGATAGGTTCGCCGCCTTTAGAAGGAAGAGAAATACCTTTTAGCTTGCCTCCGGCATCTTGGAGTTTTCCAAAGAAGTCGTGAATGAAAACAGCCAGATCTTCAATGGAAGTTTCAAAAAGAATAAAGAAACCGATGATCGAACCGATAGCGTAAAAGAGATATGCTCCGGCCGGGGAAATTAAAGTTTCAACAGAGTTAAAAATTTGGGCACCGATACTGCCGGCCTGAGTAAGGCCATTTAAAGAAATCATGGCCACTACCGAGCCAAGTAGAACATGCGGGGAGGCGATCGCCAGCTTGACCGTGGTCAACATCAAGCCTCCGACGATAAAGACGAAAGGCATGATGAGAAGTGTCCAGCCGAAAAAGTTCGTACCAATTTCAAATATCTTACTTAAGAAAGCGCCTTGCTGAGAAAAGGAGATGGCAATCAAGCCACCGATCCCCATAACTATTACAGCAAGTATAGAGTTGACGGTGTCTTTTTTTAGATTGACTTTAAACGGCTTTGAGCGACGACCTTTTTTTCGGGCCATAGTTAATATTTAGTATAAACTATCTAGGTTGTTTTGAGCGTGTTTTTGCGAAAGCAAATATTACACCTCGACGATGATAGCGATCACCATGGGACGTCTTTGAGTTTGTTCAAAGGCGAACTTTTCCAATTGAGCTTCGATCTTTTTTCTGATGAATCCCCAATCGGTAGCAATTCCCTTTTGATCCTTAAGACATTTGTAGACTTCTTTCCTGGCATCGTTGATCAAATCTTTGGATTCTTTTTGATAGACGAAACCACGGGAAATGATATCAATGTCACCGGCAATCTTGGAATTGTCTTGTCTTATGGGAACGATAGCGATCAAAATACCATCTTCCGACATGACCTGACGGTCACGGAGGACGACGGTACCAACATCACCAATACCCAAACCATCGACGTAGATATTCTTGGTCTCAAATTTAGGTCCTTCTTTAACTACGTGGTTCTCAAGTAGGACGGATTGTCCTTCGGAAAGAACGAATACCTGGTCGGGATTGTAGTTCATATCTTTAGCCAAGTTCTTGTAGAGCATCATGTGACGGAGATCACCTCCGATTGGGATAATACTCTTGGGTTTGACTAAGCGGGCTAAAAGAGCAATATCGCCTTTGTAACCGTGACCGGAAACATGAAGGTTTTCGGAAGTGCCCGAATAGATCACATCGATATTATTTTTGTAGAGGGTATCCATTAAGTCGAAGATATCGGCATCGTTACCGGTTCCGGGAATAGCATTCGAGGAAATAATAACTTTGTCACCTTTCTTGAGCTTAACAATACGATGTTCGTCGTTGGCCAAACGGTGCATGGCTGAACCGATCTGTCCTTGAGAGCCGGAAACGATCAGAGTAACTTGATTGGCAGGCAATGTCATGGCCTGTTGAGGTTTGATAAAAGTACCGGCAGGAACCTTCATAAAGCCGGTCTTGATAGCAGCTTCTATATTTTGTTCGACGGAACGGCCGATAACGGCGACGCGACGGTGATATTTGATAGAGGCTTCGATAGCAATTTGGAAACGAGAAATAGATGAAGACATGCCGGTAAAGACCAGTTTGCCAATAGTATTTCTAACTTCGTCGTCAATGGCTTTGACTAAAGTCCTTTCGGAAGGACAGTAGCCGGATTTTTCGATACCAAGACAGTCGGTGAGTAAGAGGTCAACACCGTTGGTACCGGCCATAGCCATAGCACCAAGATCGGGTGGAACGTTATCAATCGGCGTCAGATCAAATTTAAAGTCGGAACCGTGATAGACGGTACCGGCCGGCGTTTTGATCAAGAGATGAAAGGCGTTGGGAACCGAGTGGGTCGAGTGGATGAACTGAATGTGGAAAGGTCCCAAATCGAGATCATGTCCATCGACCGGAGTTAATCGGTTGGTAATACCAAATTCACGGACTCTGGTCTCGGCCATAGCAATGGCGAGTTTGCCACCAAAAACTTCAACGTTCTTTAAACGGGGAAGAATGTAGGGTAAACCACCAATGTGGTCCATGTGAGCATGAGACAGAACGATACCCAGCAAATTTTTGCCGGATTTTTCCAGGTAACTAATATCGGGAATGACTGAATCAACTCCGAGAGCACTGTCTTGGGGAAAACCCATGCCACAGTCGACCACTAATTGGTCATTACCATACTCGTAGACATACATATTCTTGGTAGCTGACCCCACGCCGCCAAGAGGAATAATTTTTAAGGTAGGCTGGTTTGAAGCCGGCCTATCTTGATTGGGTCTAGGTGCAAAAACCGGTTTGTTGGGTCTTGGCACTGTTGTTTGATTAGGATTTTTATTTTTGTCCATAACAATATATTTGATTAATTAATGAAGTGGCCCGTAGGCCAACCTATCCCACAAATCTGGGAGGGGTTATAAACTTAATTACATTTTACACGGAACTGGAACCTTTGTTTTTCTATTCAGAAATCTATATATAAGTGGATTTACAGTAGTACAAAACGTTTTAAGTCGTATTCAAGTAGGTATTATAGCACTTAGGCAGGGTTTGGGTATCGTCAGGCACGGGACTTTACATCTGACCTAAAGAGGTTATACTGTTTTTGAATGAAAAAAGTGGCTAAAGAATTTAAAGAAACGGAGGAACCTGGGGGGAGGGATGATCCTGGGGTGGTGAGCAAGGTAAAAGAGAAGGTGGTCAGAATCTTCAATTTGTCCGAGGACGTGTGGCCTTTTATCAAAGGAATGGGCAGTGATACGGCCAGAACGGCTGAAATTGAGGAAAATGCCGAGTTGGCAGACAGAGATCTGTTTACCGAAGCCAAGGAAAGTGAATTAACTTTTGTATGTCCCCGACCGATCGATCCGGCTTTTGTGGATTATTTCCAAAAACTATGCCATGTCCGGGATATTAAGATCCTAAACCCAAAAAATCATACCGGTAAAATCTGTAAGGATATTTTGGAAGATAAAGAATTATTAAATGAATTGGTGGATATCGCCAACGGGGCAAAAAAACTGACTTTGGTAAGTTATTCTGCCTCACCAAATTTCCTAAGACTGGTTAGGAAACTAAGGAAAATGGGTTTGACCATTTACACCCCGATCACGCCCGAAGAACAGTTTGCCTGGACAGTGAATTTTTATGGCAGCAAGAGCGGGATTCGGCAATTCGCTCAAAAAAGTGGAGTTGTCGAGCCGGATTTTAAAATGCCGGACGGCTTGGTATGTTCCGGAGTTTTCGATACGGCCAAGATAGCAGCAAACAAATATATAAAAGAAGGCGGTGTGGTAATAAAAACCAATAAAGGGCATTCCGGTGCGGGGGTATTGATATACCGAAAAGGAGATTTGCCAGTTTCCTTCCGGGCCTGTGAAAGAGTTATCAAAAGAGATCTAAAAAAAGATCTTTATTGGAGTAAGTTCCCGGTGGTGGTCGAGTCATTGGTCAAACCGGATATGAAGATCGGCGGAGGTTTTCCAAACGCGGAATTCATAATTAGAAAAAACGGAAGCATAGAACTACTTTATTACTGCGGGATGAGAGTGGACGATAAAGGAATTTTTAAGGGAGTGGAAATAAGTGAATCGGCATTACCCAAGAGGGTGGCTGCCAGAATCGTAGACACTGGCTATTATATTGGTGAACAATACGCTAAAGAAGGGTATAGGGGCTATTTTGATATCGATTTCATTGCCGGCAAAGATGGAGAGATATACGTGAATGAATCAAATGTCAGATTAACCGGAGGCACACATGTCTACCGGGCGGCTCAAGAACTATTTGGTTCCGACTTTATGCGCAAGACTTACGTGTTGTCACACAATTGCTATCCGATACCCAACAAGAAAAAGTACACCTTTACCAAACTCTATGAAAAATTGAAGCCGGTAATTTTCAATAAAAAGACCAAAGAAGGAGTGGTGATCGCTTCAGCCAGTTTGTTGGCTCAAAATAAATTGGCCTACATAATATTTGGAAAGAATAAAAAGAGAGCTTTGGGAATAGAGGAAAAAATGGAAAATTTGATCCTGAAATAACTAATCGTGGAATTTTTTCTCCCCCGCCTCGATCGGGATGGGTAGTATGTTTTCGGCCGGGCACAGTGGACAGCGCCAGTTGTCGTTGTACGAACAATAAGGGTTATAGGCATAGTTGAAGTCTAAGGATATTTTTCCATCGGTTTGCTGAATTTCCAAATAGCGACCGGCCGGATAAGACTTTGAGCCCGAAGTTTCATCCTTGAAAGGTAAAAAAAGTGAACCGTCAGCCCCCCGGAAGACCGTTAAATGACAGATGGTGTTATCTACAGTAAAGATCAATTTTCCGGCACGGGTGTACTGATCGGCATCGCCTTTGCTGGTTTGAATAGTAATAGGGCGCTGGTCCTCATGAGGTTGGAGCTCCAAATTATGGAAAATATATTTTTCCGAGTACGGAAAATATTTAAGACCGGTAAAATTTTTCTTTTGGTCCACCGTTAAGGGTGAGTCGTCAGTGTTTTTGAAGTAATGATCTTTCTGGCTACGGAAAGAAGTTATATCATCCATAGGTTAATAATAACCAGGTGTAAGCGATATTACAATCAATAATAAGATGAGCTTAATTTGGCTTAATCAACTCATTAAAGGTTTCGTAGTCCATCTTCTTGTTATAAATTTCTTCAAAGACAACTGATAATTCATCAGAGTTTTTTGTTTGGCTTCCTTTTTTAATGAATTCCAATAACTTCTTTTTACCGAAGTTATCATGAAGAATTTTTACTGCTAATCCAGCCTCTTCATAGACATGTTCTATTCCGGGTTCAGAGCCTTGGAAAAATTTTAAAAACCATTCAACTTTTGAGATTGGTTTTCTTTTCTGTCCTGAAGTATAAATACATACCCCCTCGCTGAGCCAACGTGGTCGGTAATCCCCTGCGAATTGGTTATAAAATTTATGACAAAGTTCGTGTTTGACTAGAGTAAAGAAATAATCATCACTATAAACATGGTTGCTTTCCGATTGATACTTGTCTGGATGAAGTAAATAAATACTGCGGGTTTCGGATTTTCCAAATCCAACGACCCAAGGCTGAGTGTCCATTCCTTTTAAGGCATTTATTGTTTTACGATTTCCAACTAAATAAATATCCGGAATTTCAGGGAATTTTATCTCGAAAAAATTTGACAGATTATCAATACCTTCTTTGACGGCTTTTTCAGCAATTACGTTCTCCGAGAGTGAAAGGTCATAAACCATGTCGATATATTACCATTTCGGTAAAAATTCTTTGATGTTGTCCGGAGTGAGGTGGACGGTCTTAGCTTGGCCAGTAACATTCATCATGGCTACCTTGCGGACAATACCTTCGATGGTGCGGCCAAGGGTACGAATACCGGCGTCATAGCCCAAGGGACGAATTATATTGGGCCAAATACTGGGATCAATACTGATTACAGAAGGATCCATGCCGGCTTCTTTAAGAGCTTTGGGGAATAAAAATTCCTGGGCAATGTGTGTTTTTTCTTCGTCGGAATAAGAGGGCATTTGAATTGGCTCCAAACGATCCATAACGGCGGTGGCCAGATTGCCGGTGTTGTTGGCAGTAGCGATAAACATAACTTCGGAAAGGTCGACGGGGTAATCAATAAAATGATCCAGGAAACGGTTGTTCTGAGTAGGATCGAGTAACTCGACTAACACACCCATAATATCCATACGAGCTTCTTCAGTGACACGGTCAATTTCATCAAGGAGAATAATTGGATTTTTTACTCCCGAGTCGCAAAGTGCACGAATGATATAGCCCGGTTCGGATTCAATATGTAAACGGGATTGCCCACGAAGATCGCGAGCAGAACCAAGACCTCCAAAAGGAATACGGGCAATGGGACGGCCCAAGGCTTCAGAAAGAGCGTAAGCAAAAGTAGTTTTACCGGTACCGACCAGACCTACAAGACAAATAATGGGCGCGCGGGCTATTCCCAGATTTCGAGAGGCACGAAGTTTGAGGACCGACATGTATTCCAAGATTCTCTCCTTAACAATATCCATGCCGTAATGACTGCGGTCCATGGAATCTTTAATGGCTGCGAGATCGATGGGGCGGTCAACTCTTTTGGTCCAAGGAACTTTTATTACCCAATCAATATAGTGGTTAGTTTTTTCAAATTCTTCGGAATAAAAGCCCTGGGTGAACATACGCTGAAGGCGGTCGATCATACCTTGACACTTTTCGCGAAGCTCAGGAGGTAACTCAACACTAGCGAGTTTTTTATTTAACTCGGCCAGATCACGCTCAGCAGTTTGTTGAGAGGTTTGGGCAGCACTATCCATCAAATTAATTGTATACGAATTTAGGGTTAAATGACAAAAAACCACCCCGGTTAAGGGGTGGTATATAAGAGATTTTATTAGAAGAGCATCTCTGCCAGGCCGAAAATTAATTCGGGAGCGCCAATTGCTACAACTAAGAAGACTACCAAAATCAGAAAGGCACCGAAAAGATTGAGACTAACCGAGTTCCATCCTTGGTAAATAGTGTAGCGAAACGGTTGATCAGATTTGAACGTGAGGTTGGATTCACCTTCGAGAGCCGTCAAGGTGTCGCCCTTAAGTTCGAAGGTTTTGGAAAAGCCGCCGGCGTATTTTTCCGGCTTAACTTTTTCGTCCCGGTTGAGGAGGAAATACCACTTATCCCCGTAGCTTTCGGCGGAAACAGAGCTTTCGCCCAGGATACGGATGGTATCCCCTGCCCGGAGGTATCTGGTCACGTTGACGGATTCGCCGGAATTTTTGGAAACGATATCCTTATAGAAGAAAAAGGTTCCCACCAGGGCACCGATCACCAGCACGATCTGAAAAAACAGTTTCATTTCAACTCCTATTGGTTTTGGCAAGTCAAAGGACTAATGTGGCTTAGTATACTTTGCTATAGGTTTTTTGTCAAATAAAAACCCGCCTTTTTAGGGGCGGGTATCCGGCTAGTGGGGGTCAGGGATAAGAAAGGCAACGACCATACTCAAAACCCAAAATATCAGGAAAAAAACCATGAAATTGTCACTACGGGTCTTGGGGCCGGGAATATAGGTATATTCAAAAGAGGTTGACGAAGTGAGAGAAACCTGGGCCTTGTGTTCGACAATTTTGATTTCATTGGGTACCGGATTGAGAGTTTTTACATAACCACCGGCAAAAGGTTCGCCGGTGACCGCTTCGCCCGAGTAAACAAAGGTGAAAGAATCTTTTCCTTGAGCTTCCAACCTTACCGGAGCCTCGGAAGAAAACTTCAAAACATCACCGTTGTTAATGATGATGCTGGTATTTGAGGTTTGAAAAGTTCTGGCAGCATCAAGCCGTAGTCCCATGAAAAGAGCGGCGAGAGCAAAAAGGACAACTAAGACTGCCTTCCAGATTGGTTTCATCAATTCTCCTTGATCGAAATGTTATAGTGCAATCGACCTATAATTTATCATTTTTGTCGATATTAGTCAAATAAAAACCCGCCTTTTTAGGGGCGGGTTCACAGCAACTTATTTATGTTTTTGAATTTGCCAAAGGAGAAATTGGGTTATAGGAATAAATATCACAATCACGATCAACATGAAGAGGTTAAGGTTCTTCTCAGAGGGACTGGAGGTGGAGACGACCTCGAACGATTGGTCCGCTGAGAGAAGAAGGGTGGTATGTCGTCCACCGTAGACTGTCCAGGTTCCGGGATCGATGGTCTGGTCAATGGTGTACGATCCGGGGATGAAGTACTTGGACTTAGCGCTTTCGCGGCTGACGGCGTTGGTGAGAACGAACTCTTCCTGTGACTGGCCTTTGATGTTTACCGGGACGGTGATCGTAAAAGACGAGCCGGGCATTCCACCTAATAGATTCTCCTGACCCGTAGTCGTCTGGGGGAACCAGGTTAGGTAGGCCAAACCGGCGCAGGCTAGGAGCATGAGGAATGTCAAAATTCCTAATGTTATCTTTAGGCCCTTCATTTTGATCTCCCGAATACCATCTTTAGAAGCGTAACCACTAGCCAAAGACAACAGACGACAACGACTCCGGAAAGGACCAACATCATGATCTTGATCCTGGGGCTCGGGTCGAATGTCAGACTGATATTGGATTCCGAGGTGAAGAGATAGCTGGCCGGGACTCCTTCGATCGTATATGTACCTGAAGGAAGAACTCCCTTGGTCATGAATTTCCCGGGCATAAGTTCTGTGGTTTCAAGGAATTTTGTACCTGATTGATCGATCAGCCAGGAGGGCTCCTCATCGCTCAGGGAAGTGGCGTTGATAGCAGATTCCGAGCTCAGAGTGAGAGTCGATCCAGACGACCCGCCTGGGCTTAGTTTAGTTCCCATGTCATGACTCGGGGTTAGCATTTCCAAGGTGGTATAGACCATAATGGAAGCTAAGGTAACGACCAAAAAGAACATTATGACTGACAGGACCGTGAGTGTCTTTTTCAAAGGTAGCTCCTTTTAAACATAGTAAAGTGCGAATGGTCGGAGTATACAACTTATAGGGTGTTTTTTCAACCCTGGGAACTACAAAAAAGCCGGCTAAACGCCGGCTTTCTGCGATTTGGTAATTTTATCTACTATCTCGGAATTTTCTGAAAGTAGGTCGATCACCACGGCCACCGAAGCGGCGGGGACCACCAGGTCCTTCTCTTCTGGGCTCAGCAGGAATTGGTCTCTCTCCTTCTTTCAAAGTAGTGAGATTAACTCTACCCATATCATCGATTTGGTAACAACGGACTTCGAGTTTGTCACCAACCTTCAAAGCGCGGAAGGCTTCAGGGGCAATTTGGGAAACGTGGACTAAACCATCTTTACCGGGAAGAATGTTGACGAAGGCACCGAAAGCTTCGATACGAGCGACAGTACCTTGGTAGACTCTGCCAACTTCAGCCTCAGCGACGATACTATCGATATAGGCTCTGGCAGCATCGACTTTGGACTGGTCGGAGCCGGTAACAGTAACCGAACCATCGTCATCAATATTGACCTCGACGGTAAAATCTTCCTGGATCTGGCGGATGACTTTGCCACCCGAACCGATAACTTCACCGATTTTTTCAGCTGGAACTTTGGTAGAGACGATCTTAGGAGCAAATGGACTGAGAGCGGAGCGAGGCGTAGGAATGGTTTTGGTCATGAGTTCAAGGATCTTCAAACGGCCTCTCTTGGCCTGTTCCATGGCTTGACTCAAAACTTTGGCAGAAACACCGGGAACTTTGACGTCCATTTGTAAGGCAGTAATACCATCAACGGTGCCGGCAACTTTGAAGTCCATATCGCCCAAGTGATCTTCCAAACCACAGATATCGGTCAAGGTAACATATTTGTCACCTTCAGTGATCAAACCCATAGCACAACCGGCGACAGGTTTCTTCAAAGGAACACCGGCATCCATTAAGGATAAGGTGGAGCCACAAATTGAAGCTTGAGAGGTGGAACCGTTGGAGGACATAACCTCAGAAACGACGCGGATGGTGTAAGGGAAGTCCTGTTGTTCGGGTAAGACCGGTACCAAGGCTCGTTCGGCCAAAGCACCATGTCCAATTTCACGACGACCGGTACCAACACGACCAACTTCACCAGAAGCAAAACCGGGCATGTTGTATTGGTGCATGTAGCGTTTGGTGGATTCGCCTCTCATGCCCTCGATGAGCTGTTCTCTAGCCGGGGAAGCGAGGGTAACGACGGACAAAACGTGAGTTAAGCCTCTTTG